>JBOICE010000244.1:0-3617 GCA_050739815.1 Pseudomonas sp.
CCCGCCGCTGCGGCTGGTTCGATGCCACCGTCGTCCGCTATGCCGTACGGGTGAACGGGCTCACCGGCCTGGCCGTGACCAAGCTCGATGTGCTCGACAGCTTCGACCAGATCCAGATCGCAACCGCATACGACATCGACAGCGCCCAGTTCAACAGCGTGTTCCCTTACGACCTCGGTCTGCTCGATCGCGCTCGCCCGCAGTACGAAACACTGCCCGGCTGGCAAACTTCCATCGCCGAGGCCCGCACGCTCACTGACCTGCCGCGCAACGCGCGCGCGTACCTGGACCGCATCCAGGAAATCACGGAAGTCCCCATTGCCTTCGTGTCGATCGGCACCAAGCGCGAAGAAATCATCCGACTGTCCTGAGGCCGTCGAGGTCGCCGGCAGTCAGGACCCCACAACAATCTTGACAGCGGGCCCTAGTGGATAGATAATCTACCTATCACATAGGTAGAGAGGCTATCCATGGCCCGCCAGCCCGGCGAGTTGTTGCCCGGCACACTGGAAATGCTGATCCTGCGCACGCTGACCGTGGACAAAATGCACGGCTACGCGATTGCGCAGCACATCAGCCGCAGGTCGCAGGATGTGCTCAAGATCGAGAAGGGCTCGCTGTACCCCGCGCTCGAGCGGCTGGAGCGGAATGGCTGGGTCACGTCGAAATGGGGGCAAACTCCGACCGGCCGGCGCGCGCGCTATTACACGATCTCCGCCTCCGGCCGTCGCATGCTGGGCGAGGAGATTTCGTCCTTCGAGGCGATTGTCGCGGCGATCTCACGCGTCCTGAAGCCCACTTGAGGTCCCCATGTCCTTCCTGGATGCAGTGCGTTACCGCATGCGTTCGCTGTTTCGTGCCGCTGAGGCGGAGCGCGAGCGCGAGGAAGAATTTGCGTTCCACCGCTCGCTGTCGGAGCAGGAACTTGTCTCTGGCGAGGTGAACGGGAAGGAAGCACGACATGCTGCACGCCGCGCGTTCGGTAACGCGACGTACGTGAAAGAAGAGATCCGGCAGATGGGCGCGCTGCGCTGGATCGATGCGTTGGGGCAGGATCTGCGATTTGGCGCGCGCACGCTGCGTCGCTCGCCGGTCTTCACGCTGGTGGCGGTGCTTTCGATCGGCCTGGGCATTGGTGCCAACACGGCGATCTTCGGCATGATGCACGCTCTTCTGTTCGCGCGGCTTCCGATTGCAGCACCTCGAGAACTCATGCTGGTGCAGCGCGTGCAACCGAGTGATGCGCGGTCAGCTTCCGGCTGGGAGGGGCCGACCTACTTCAGCTGGGAGGAATACCAGGCACTGTCGGCAAGCCGCGGCATCGCATTGAGCAGTTTTGCCGGAAGTTATTCCGACCACGCGGACATCAACGCCTCAGCGAAAATGTCGGTGTCGATCAAGCTGGTCGATGGATCGTTTTTTCCGTTGCTGGGCATTGGCACTGCGGCCGGGCGCCTGTTGACGTCGGCCGATCAGGAGCAGGCGCGCCCGGTTGCCGTGGTTTCGTACAACTTCGCGGTCCATCACTACAGCTCTGCCGGCGGAGCCGTCGGTCAGACGATCAAGCTGCACGGCAATCCCTTCGCCATCGTAGGCGTGCTGCCGCGTGAATTTCTCGGACTGGTGGTTGCGGCTCCGGATGAGCTGGTCGTACCGCGCAGCACGTTCGCGCTCTTCCGGGATCGTGAAGCCGGACAGCAGCGTCCGCCGATGCGCGTGATTGGGCGCGTGCCGGCGGGCGCGAGCGGCGCATTGGCGGCCCTCGACGCGACGTTCCGGAATTGCTGCGCGCAGGGTCAGCTGGCCGACCGGTACACGGAGCACTCCCCGGGACCACACGTCATGCTCGCGGACATGAGCCGCGGTGTTCCGCAGGACAAGAAGGACATTCGCGCGCAATACGCGCAGGCGTTCATTGCCCTCATGAGCGGTGTTGCCCTGCTGCTGTTGATCGCCTGTACCAACGTGGGCAACCTGCTGCTGGCGCGTGCAGTGTTGCGTTCGCGCGAGCTTTCCGTGCGATTGTCGCTCGGCGCTTCGCGGGGACGGGTCGTGCGGCAACTGCTGGTCGAGAGCGGGCTGCTGGCCGCGCTGGGCGCTGCGTTGGGAGTGATCCTCGCCCTCTGGGGAAGCGCGCTGCTGGCGCGTCACCTGCCCGTCAATCTCCGCATGCTGCAGCCTTTCATCGCGGTGCGTCCGAGTCTTCTGATCTTCGCGTTCGCCATTGCCGTCACAATCGGTTGTGCGCTGCTGTTCGGTGTGTTGCCCGCGCTTCGGGCCACGCGTTTGGACCTGATCGCTCGCCTGCGCGAGGTGCGGCCCACAGTAACGCGTGGCAGGCTCGATCGTGCGATTGTCGCGCTGCAGGTCGGACTGGCACTCGTGCTCGCATCATCGGCCGGACTGCTGGTGGCCACGTTGCGCAACGTCGGCTCGAGTGCGCGCATGCTGGAGCCCGATCGTCTGCTGATGGCGTATATCGACGTGGCCGGCATACCAAATCGGCCCAGGGCCTTGCGGCCGGTTTACGATCAGATCGCCGAGCGCATCCGCCAGGTCCCGGGCGTGCGCAGTGTGGCCAGCACCAGCGTACCGCCCTTCGCCCTGATGGGCCCGACCAGGGGCCGCTCGCTCGATATACCGGGTCATGAAGCGGTCGATAACCGGGAAATGATCGCGGGCATTGTGTCCGTGACGCCCGGCTACTTCGACGCGTTGAGCATCGCGTTGAAGGCGGGTCGTGAATTCACCAGCGAGGATAAAGAGGGAGCCGAGCGCGCCACCATCATAAGCGAGAGTTTTGCCAGGGAGTTTTTTGCCGCCCGCTATCCGATTGGCGACGTCATACGGTTTCGCAATGACAGCACGCCTCCCTGGCGCATCATCGGCGTGGCTGAAGACGTGAAGTACTACGACCTGCGCGCGCCCGCGCCGCGCACGATGTACATGCCCTGGGCCCAGGTGGGCGATCTTGACTGGACCGAGATTCACCTGCTCATTCGAACGGATGGCAAGGCAGCCGCATGGGCGGTGCCCATACGCAACGCCATCACATCGAGCGCACCGGGCGTCAGCATACGCCGCCTGGGTCCCGTGACCGAAGACGCGGCATACCTCCTCGGCCGCGAGAAATCGCTGGCCTGGTTGTCGGTTGCCTTTGGCACACTGGCCGTGCTCCTGGCTGCGGTCGGCCTTTATGGTGTGATGGCGTTCCAGGTCAGTGCGCGCAGCCGTGAAATCGGCGTGCGCATCGCGCTGGGCGCCGATGCCACCCGCGTCGTGCAGATGGTGCTACGCCAATCGTTGGTGGTGGTTGTCATCGGAGTAGTATTCGGCGTGCCACTCGCGCTCGCTGCCGCGCGCGGGATGGCAGCACTGCTCTATGGTGTGCCGCCCTGGCATCCGGCTCCGCTGGCCGGAGCCGCGCTGCTCCTGCTTGTGGTGGGCATGCTGGCAAGTCTGTTGCCGTCTCGGAATGCCGCGCGTGTCGATCCGATGGTCGCGATTCGCAGTGACTAGCCTGGCGAACCGCCCCTGCTGTGCCGATGAAAGGCGAAGAACGTTGGAGCATCCTCCACGGCCGACTCAAGAAGGATGGCGCCGCAGTGGTACGGCGT
>JBOICE010000245.1:0-3029 GCA_050739815.1 Pseudomonas sp.
TGCACGGCGTCGTTGACGACCTGCTCAGGCAGCGCGGTGGAGTCGACGATCATGGCGTTCTGGCCACCGGTTTCGGCGATCAGCGCGGCGATTGGGCCGTCTTTCTCGGCCAACTGGCGGTTGATGATGCGCGCGGTATCGGTCGAACCGGTGAAGCACACGCCGGCAACGCGGGCATCGCGGCAGAACACGCCACCGAGGGTGGCGCCGTCGCCCGGCAGGAAGGCGACTACATCGGTCGGCAGGCCGGCTTCGAACAACAGCTCCAGCGTGCGCGCAGCGATCAGGCTGGTCTGCTCGGCCGGTTTGGCCAAGACGCAGTTACCAGCAACCAGTGCGGCGCTGATCTGGCCGAGGTAGATGGCCAGCGGGAAGTTCCACGGGCTGACGCAAACGAAGATGCCACGGCCTTCATGGAACAGCTCGTTACGCTCGCCGGTTGGGCCGTGCAGCTCCTCACGGCCCAGACGCAGGCGTGCCTGCTGGGCGTAGTAGCGGCAGAAATCCACGGCTTCGCGGACTTCGTCGATGCCGTCTTGCAGCGTCTTGCCGGCTTCCAGGGTGCACAGCGCCATCAGCTCACCGCGATTGGCTTCGAGCAGGTCGGCGACGCGCTCGAAAATCGCCGCACGCTGCTCGACCGGGGTGGCGTTCCAGCGCGGCCAGGCCGCCGCCAGGGCATCCAGCGCCTGGCCCGCCTGGGCGGCGCTGGCGAACTGGGCGGTACCCACCACTTTGCTCAGCTCGTAGGGGCAGCGCACTGCTTGCGCGGTGCCAGGCAGTTTCTGCCCGTTGATCACCGGGGCGGCTTGCCATTGACGGTTGAGGTGCGGCCGGTAGGCGAGCTCAAGCTCATTCCAGGACTGTTGAATGTTCATGTTGAGGCCTTGGGAGTTTTTCCGCGCCGGGCCAAACAGGGCCGGCGGGAGAGGGATTTTGTCATTGGCGAGGCTGTTGAACTTGCGCAGTTGCGTCACCGGATGATCGATCAGGGACTCGACCGGAATGCTCGGGTCGACCAACTGATGCACGAACGACGAGTTGGCGCCGTTTTCCAGCAGGCGCCGCACCAGGTACGGCAGCAGGTCTTTGTGGGCACCGACCGGCGCATAGATGCGCACGTTCTTGCGGTGTTTCTCGATGATCGTGTCGTACAGCGCATCGCCCATGCCGTGCAGGCGCTGGAATTCGAACTCACGCTCCTCACCAGAGTCGGCCTTGGCCTCGGCGGCCAGCGCCAGGATGCAGCTCACGGTATGGGCGTTGTGGCTGGCGAACTGCGGGTAAATCACCCCACGGGTGAAGTCCGACAGCAGGAAGCGCGCGCAGGCCAGGTAGGAGGTGTCGGTGCCTTCCTTGCGGGTGAAGACCGGGTAGCCATCCAGACCCCACTGCTGCGACTGCTTGATTTCGCTGTCCCAGTAGGCGCCCTTGACCAGGCGCAGCGGCATCTTGGCGCCCAACTCTTTGCCCAGCAGCGTTAGCCACACCAGCACCGGCAGGCAGCGCTTGGAGTAGGCCTGTACCACCAGACCGAACTCGCCCCAGCCTTTGAGGCCCGGGTCGCGCAGCAGCTTCTCGAACAGTTCCAGCGACAGTTCCAGGCGGTCGGCTTCTTCGGCGTCGACGGCGATGCCGACGTTCAGCTTGCGCGCACGGATCGCCAGCTCGCGGACGTTGGCGAACAGTTCGCTGAGCACGCGCTCGCGCTGCGCCACTTCGTAGCGCGGGTGCAGGGCGGAAAGCTTGATCGAGATCGAGGGTTTCGGCCCTGGGCCGACCTGCGGCTCGGCGCCGACGGTGTCGATAGCCTTGCGGTAGTCGGCCATGTACTTCTCGGCATCCGCGGCAGTCAGCGCCGCTTCACCGAGCATGTCGAAGGAGTAGGTGTAACCCTGTTCGCGGCACGCTCGGCCGTTCTTCAGCGCCTCACCGATGCTGCGGCCGAGCACGAACTGCTTGCCCATCAGCTTCATTGCCTGGTTCATCGCGGCGCGAATCACCGGCTCGCCTGAGCGCTGCACCAGCTTGCTCAGCACACCACCGGGCTTGCCGCTGCTGGCGCCGTCGAGGTTGACGACCTTACCGGTCATCACCAGGCCCCAGGCCGCGAAGTTAACCAGCACGTTGTCGCTCTTGCCGAGGTGACGATCCCACTCGGCGGCGTTCAACTTGTCGCGAATCAGCGCGTCGGCGGTAGCGGCATCCGGTACACGCAGCAGAGCCTCGGCCAGGCACATGAGCATCAGCCCTTCCTGGGTGTCGAGGCTGTACTGGCGCAGGAGTGCGTCGAGGGTATCGACGGCGTTGTCCCGGCTACGAACGTCTTCGATCAACGTCCGGGCGCCGCTGCGGATAGCCGCGATGCCAGATTCACCAGGATCGGCGAGCTCGAGAAGCTCGGTGAGATAGGCTGCCTCGTCAACGCTGTAATTGGCGCTGATGACAGGGAAAAATTCGGCGGCCTTTTGGGAGGAGATCCGGGTAAGGAACTCGCCCTGCAAGACGTGACTGGCTTTGAACATCACGCCCATCCTCTTGTGGAGTCTGTTGTTATGGAAACTGCTCTGGAAACTGCCGTTATGGCGACCACTGCTATGGGTCTAGCTCAGTGCTGCTGCTCAGGCCAAATACCGCTTCGGCCTAAACGAGCGCGACTGTAAAAGTGGATGGCGGAATTTAGTGGCAGAGGCGTGACCGGTTCTTGCGAAACACTATGGAGTTTTTGTCAAAAGCTCTGAGGGCCGGAACTTTTGACGAGAGGCGAGCTGGACTTGCCGTCCGGCGGCTTCACCCTGCAGACCTGGACAGATAAGGCCATGTCCAGCCAGCGAAACGGATCGCCGTCCGGTCTAGGGTGGTGTGCGGCGGCCACTGTGGGTCGGCGCGCTGGCCGGAGATTAGAACAGCGCGTAGGGTGGGTTAGCCGAAGGCGTAACCCACCACATCCAACCAATAACTCGCATGAATTGGCTATCCGCTTTTGCCATGCGAGTTTCGCGCGGTCTGTACGCTATTTTTCACAGCGC
>JBOICE010000246.1:0-5427 GCA_050739815.1 Pseudomonas sp.
TGATGGCCAAGCCCAAGCCGCTGCCGCCGTAGCGGCGGGTGGTGCTGGAGTCGCCTTGGGCGAAGGACTCGAACAGCTGGCTCAGCGCCTGCGCAGAAATGCCGATGCCACTGTCGCTGACGGCGAAGATCAGGTGCGCGGCGCCTTGGCTATCGCTGCGCCGGCAGACGTTGACGGCGACATGGCCTTCGGCGGTGAACTTCAGGGCATTGCTCAAGAGGTTCATCAGCACCTGTTTCAGCCGCGTCGGGTCACCCTGGAGACGCGCTGGTACGCCGCCTTCGAGGCTGAGGTAGAGGCGCAGGTGTTTTTCCAGAGCCTGGGCGGTAAACAGGCTGAGGGTATCGGAGAGCAGCTCTTCGAGGTCGAAATCGATATGTTCCAGACTCAGCTTGCCGGACTCGATTCGTGCGTAGTCGAGAATGTCGTTGATCACCGCCATCAGCGAACTGCCAGAGCTCGCGATGGTGTCGACATAAAAGCGTTGGCTACGGTCCAGCGGTGTGCTCTTGAGCAGTTGCAGCATACCCAGCACGCCGTTCAGCGGCGTGCGGATCTCATGACTCATCTTGGCCAGGAATCGGCTCTTGGCCAGGTTCTCGATCTCCGACTGTTCGGCGGCTTGGCGTGAGCGGAAACCTTCCTCTTTGAGCAAGTTGATCCGATCGGCCAGGCCGATGGAGAGGGTGATCAGCTCGATAGTCACGCCCACTTTGACTATCGCTGCGCCGTAGACGCCGAGCAGCTCGATACCTAGAGAACCGCTGGTGGCGATGATGAACGCGATCAGCAGAATGCCCCAGGCCAGGATGTAGTAAGAGCCATAGCGCAACCCCTGGCGCCAGACATAGGCACCGCAGAGCAGGAGGATGAAGGAAACACCCAGCACGGTCAGGCTGGCCAGGATATTCCAGGCTTGCAGGCCAATCAGCGGCAGCGACAGCAGGCCGCCGAAGATGCCCAGCATAAACAGCCGCAGGCCGAGATCGAGCCGTGGGAAATGGTGGCGAGTATGGAGAAAGTGCCGGCTGAACTGCATGGCGGTGAAACAGTGCAGGAACATCAGAATGTAGATGCTCACCGATTGCAGGGCGACATGCTCGGGCATCAGCTTGAACAAGGAGCCATCGAAACAGGCGGTGAACAGGCCGATGTTCAGGTTGTAAATCAGATACCAGAAGTACGCGGGCTCACGCAGCGATAAAAACAGAAACAGGTTGTAGCAGAACATGGCGAACAATACGCCATAGAAGGCGCCATTCACGCCCATCAGGTTTTCCTGGCTGGCCGCACTTGCGCCGTAGGTGCTGAAGAACAGCGGAACAAATACCGTGCTGGTGGTCTCCACGCGGAGCAGCAGCGTGCTGCTGCCTTTTGGCAGGCTGACGGGAAACCAGAAGTTGCGCACCTGCACCGGTCGCTGCGAGAAGGCGAACCGGTCGCCGCTTTCCTGCTCTTGCAGGTCGCCGTTCGGGGTTAGTAGATAAAGCTGCAGGTGGTCGAGTAGCGGGTAGTTGACTTCCAGATAGCCGTCCAAGTCGTGAGGGCGGCTGTTGACTAGCTGAACCTTGAACCACCAGACGGAGCTGTTCTTGCCGAGGTTGGCGTGATCGCCGGCGATGGGGTGGAAATCCGTATCGGGTAAGGCACGGACCTCTTCGAAGGTGAGGCGACCGTTACGATCCTCGAGGTAGCCCATGTAAGGCCCGAGCGATAGGCGCAGTTCATCCTGGTTCAGCGGGGCAGGCTGCCAAGCCCAGGCCTGCCCTGTGAGTAAGAGCAGCAGCAATGCCAGACAAATTCGAGGCATCCGAAAACCCCATTGTTGTTATCTGGAGGGGGTTAACAGTGCTGCTCCCCTCACCTTTTGACTGGCACTGTGCCTTTATGCTGGCGGCCCTTCAAGTGTCGTTTTCACGCTGGCCAATCAAGCTGTCTACGGCCGGCACGCGGGTCTCGCTTTGCATCTGTGCACCGTGCTCGAGTTAGCGGCTGAAACGCTCCAACGAGCCTTGTGCCGGTTGTGCGTCGCTGGCAAATACCGGCGGGCTGGGCGGGTAGGCGTTCAGCAGACGGCTGAGGGCGGCCCGCTCGCGTCTGCCAAACCCGCAGTAACCTCTCTGGATTGGGGCGCGGGTACCTTTGCCGAACTCCTCACTCCATTCAGGTAATCCGCCAACAACCGAAAAAAGCAGCGCAGCCGCCTGGGGGGATCAGCTCACGCAGGGCGCTGCGTTGCTGCTCGCTGAGGATATCTGCGCGTAAACCGCGATCCGTCTCAGTCCAGGCCACAGGCTCGGTTGGCCGGTACGGCGATGTCCATCAGTGTGGGGTTGGGCAGTTTGAGCTCAGCCATCAGCTTGGCGTAGGCCTCGGCATCGGCCACCTGTAGGCGCGGGTTGTGGGCTGCTTCTTCGGCGATGCTGGAGCGTGTCCAGCCGCGGTAATCATGGCCGGGCCAGACCTCGGTATCACCTGGCAGGGTCAGCAGGCGCTGCAAGCTCGCCCATTGCGTCCGGGCGTCACCGTTCTGGAAGTCGGTGCGGCCGCTGCCGCGGATCAACAGGGTGTCGCCGCTGAACAGCTTTGCGGGCCCCGCGTCCGAGGCCGGCAGCAGGAAGCAATAGGAGTCGTCCGTATGTCCCGGCGTGTGCCAGGCGAGCAGCTCGCAACGGCCGAAGGGCAGGCGTTCGCCATCGGCGAAAGTGAAGCTGGCGCAGGTGCTGGCGGTCTCTACGCCAAAGCCGCTGCGGCAGCCGGTGGCACTGCGCAGGCGGCCGAGCGCGGTGATGTGGTCGGCATGGGTGTGGCTATCCACGGCTAGCACCAGGCGCAGATCCAGCTCGCGGAGCAGGCGCAGGTAGTCGTCCAACTGGTCCTTGACCGGGTCGATCAGCACGGCCTCGCCGGTGTCCGCCAGGAGATAGCTGTAGGTCGAGCTGGCGGTATCGATAAGTTGACGGAATAACATCTCAGGAGCCTCCAAGAAGTTTCTGTCCAGCCAGCGACAGGCTGACCAGCGGCAGGCTGCTGTGCCGCATGCGCCAAGCCAACCAGAACACTAGCAAGCGTGGCAGATTATCCTCGGGCTGCCACGGGTCGGCCCTGCGCCGCGGGCCGGGCGTTTGCGCATGACGTCCTGCTGGTTAGCGTTTGCTGTGGCCGCCGCTATAACCCTGGGGCTCGGGGCATAGGGCTGAGGTCAGCCGTTGCGGATCAGCTTGCGCACGGCGAAGCGATTCGGGTGGCAGGCTTCGGCCACATCACGGGGCACGGGCAGCGGTTCGTTATCGATCCAGGCGGCGAGCAATTCGCCAGACAGCGGGGCGGTAATCAAGCCGCGGGAGCCGTGGCCACTGTTGACGTACAAACCCTCCATCCAGGGGCATGGCGTGTCCGGGGTTTGTCGGGCGTCTTTGCCCAGCACTGCATAAGCGGCGGCGAAGGCGCCGGTATCGGCCAGCGGCCCGACTATGGGCAGGTAGTCCGGGCTGGTGCAGCGGAAGGCGGCGCGGCCGGCTAACTCGGCCGGGGCAAGCCGGTCTGCGTGCAGACGTTGAGCCAAGTCCGCTGAGATTTCCCGCAGCAGCTCGAGGTTGCCTGCATGATCGGCTGCGCTTGGCGTCAGGTCGTCGCTCTTGAAGTCGAAGCTGGCGCCGAGGGTGTGCTCACCCAGCCGGGCCGGCGCGACATAACCTTCGGCGCACACCACGGTCCGCAGCGCGGCGCTTTCGGCAGTTTCCGCCAGGCGGGTGATTTGCCCGCGAATGCGTTTCAGCGGCAGCCCGGAACTCTGTGGGAAGCGGTGGATTTCAGCGGCGCCGGCCAACACCACAACGGCGCCGCTGGCGAGCAACCGATCGCCGGCCCAAGCCTGCCAGCGCTCGCCGGCACGGCGCAGTTGCAGGGCTTCTTGATGAAGTTGCAGGTGGATATTCGCTTGCGAGGCCAGCAGCCGGCAAAGCGCCGGCGGATGCACCCAGCCGGCCTCGGGGTAATACAGGCCGCCGGCGGGCAGGCTGATGCCTGCGCGTATTTGCGCTTCCGCCTGGCTGAGATTGACGAGCAGGTCATTCGCAAAGGCGTTGGCCAATTGCGCCTGGCGCTGGGCTTCCTTGTCATCGAAAGCCAGCTGCAGCACGCCGCAGGCATCCCAATCGACGCCACGCTGCAGGCGTTCCAGCAGGCGCCGAGTATGGCCAAAGCCGCTGACGATCAGCCGCGATAGGGTTGTGCCGTGGGCTGAAAGCTTGAGATAGAGCACGCCCTGCGGATTGCCGGAAGCTTCCTGCGCCAACTCGGCGTGGCGCTCCAGGAGTTGCACCTGCCAACCACGCGCCGCCAGGCTGGCCGCGCTGGCACAACCGGCAAGACCGGCGCCGATCACCAGCGCTGTGCGCTCGGCGGCAATGAAACTGGGGCGGGCGAACCAGGGTTTGGCGGTCTTGCTCGGCTCACCGTTGAAGTGGCCTTTCAACACTTCCCACTTATGCCCCAAACCGGGTACACGGCGGATGTGGAAGCCCGCGCCTTTTAGCGCGCGGCGCACAAAGCCGGCGCTGGTGAAGGTGCCTAAGGTGGTGTGCGCCGTGGACAGGCGGGCAAGTTGCGCGAACAGCTCGGGCGTCCACATATCGGGGTTTTTCGAGGGCGCGAAGCCGTCGAGAAACCAGGCGTCGACCTGGGCATCCAGCTCCGGCAGCATCTCCAGGGCGTCGCCAATCAAGAGCGTCAGCACGACCCGTCCGCCGGCGAACACCAGACGCTGGAAGCCCGCGTGGAGGGCGAGGTACTGCGTCAGTAATTCGCTGGCGAAGGCCTCCAGCTCGGGCCACAACAGCAGCGCACGCTGTAAATCGGCGCGGCTGAGGGGGTGCTTCTCGACGCTGACGAAATGCAGCTGTGCGCCGGCTGGCGCGGTTTGCTCGAACAGCTGCCAGGCGCAAAGAAAATTCATCCCGGTGCCAAAGCCGGTTTCGCCAATCACCAGGTGCCCGCCGCTGGGCAGGGCGGCAAAGCGCGCCGGCAGGTCGTTATTGGCGAGGAACACGTAGCGCGTTTCCTCCAGGCCTGTGGTGTCGGAGAAGTACACGTCGCCGTACGCGCGCGAGTGCGGCTGACCTTGTTCGTCCCAGTCGATCTGGGCGTGGGCGGGTGGCGTGCGAGGAGTGTCGGACATAGCGGCTTCTGTCACAGCGAGGCGCGCATTCTAGCCGATCCGCGTGCTCTCGCCGCGTAGCCTGGAAGCGGGTGCAGCTTGCTCCGCGCTGGGCCGGCTACAGAGCTGCACCAGCGCTACAGCAATCCGCTAGGCTGAGCGGACCAAGACAGGGAATGGAGCCAGATTTATGTTCGAGTCCGCCGAAATTGGCCACGCCATCGATAAGGCTACCTACGACGCCGAGGTGCCGGCCCTGCGCGAGGCGC
>JBOICE010000247.1:0-13080 GCA_050739815.1 Pseudomonas sp.
GGCAGCGCATGGGGGGGCGCGACAAAGGCCTGCTGGAGTGGCGCGGCAAGCCACTGATCGCTCACCTGCATGCACTGACCCGAGCGCTTACGGATGATTTGATCATCTCCTGCAACCGCAACGGCGAACACTACGCGCCCTACGCCGACCGTCTGGTGGAGGACGACAGTTCAGACTTTCCCGGCCCGCTGGCCGGCATCCGCGCAGGTCTGGCGGTCGCGCGCCAGCCTGTCCTGTTGGTGCTGCCCTGCGACGCCCCCTTGCTTGATCTTGCTCTGCTGCAAGCCATGCGCGAAGCCGCCGCAGCCCAACCGGGAAAGCCGCTGATGCTGCGTCAGGGCGGTCAATGGGAGCCGCTGTTCTGCCTCCTGCCGAAGGCCTTGGCAGCCTCGGTGGAAAGCGCCTGGAAAGCCGGTGATCGCGGCCCTCGCCATGTTTTGCTGGCGCTCGGCGCAGTGGCCCTGGACTGCCCGGCGCAGGACCCGCGGCTGGCCAACCTGAACACGCCGGAACTGCTGGCGCAGGCGGCAATTAACGGCGGATAAACGACGCTCACTGAACTTGGCCGCGCACTCCCCGTCAGATAGACCGCATCTATACCTGCAAGCCAAGGAGACGAACTATGACTCAACGGATCATTCCCGCATTTTTTCTGACACTGGGGCTCGTCGCTCTGGGCGGCTGTTCTTCACCCACGGTGATCACCCTGAACGATGGCCGCGAGATCCAAACCGTAGACCAACCTGAGTTCGACGAAGAGGCTGGTTTCTACGAGTTCGAACAACTGGACGGTAAACGCGCCAAGGTCAACAAAGATCAGGTCCGCACCGTCAAAGAGCTCTAAGCAAGACCAGCAGTCACGAGTCACCCGACCTTGCATCGCGCGACTCGTGACTGCGGCGCATCCCGCATGAATACTGGCCTTCCCCCGGCCCATTAGCGCGAACAGCTGGGCGGATAAAAAAATCCAGCTAACCCCTTGTGCAACAAAACTTTTTCGGTAGAATTATTGCCAATTCGGAGTGTAGCGCAGCTCGGTAGCGCGTCTCGTTCGGGACGAGAAGGTCGCAGGTTCGAATCCTGTCTCTCCGACCAAATCCCAAAAAAACCCGCCTTCACGGCGGGTTTTTTATTGGCTGCGATTCACCTTTACTGACACTCGAGGCCTGCCACACTTTCCGGGCAAGCCAGCCATCGACCAGCACAACGCAATGACGGCAGCCGTGACAATGCTGTCGCCAGCCTGCAAGGTTTCACACACCCTTTGAATCAATGCGCGGGACACACCGATGACAGTAGGAAAAACCGTAAACGGCTATCTCATCAGCCAGACCAGCGACGGTAGCTGGTGGGTATGCACGGCCAGTGAAGAGCAGATCGCCGGCCCTTTCGCTACCGAGAGGCAAGCCGCAGAAGTCGCCGAGGTACTTCAGGATCAGCCGCCACCGCCACGCCGCCGCTCAGGCCCAAGAACGTAACGGGTTTATCACCCGACCCGCCCCGTCAACCAACGGGGCCGGTGCTTTCAGCGCGGCTTCACTCAGCGTAAAAACGCCACCACCTGCTCCGCCTCAAACGGCCAGTTGAGCTCGGCCCCGGTATCGCAACGGCGCAATACCGGAATACGCAAGGCATAGCGTTCGACCCAGTCTTCATGCTCGGCGATGTCCACCAACTCGACCAGCAGACCGTGCTCGACAAAAGGCATCAGCAGGGTTTCAGCGACTTCACAGAGATGACAGCCAAGGGTGCCGAACAATTGGCATTCGGGAAGCATGTTCGCGTCTCGCAGTGGAGTGAGACGCGCAGTTTAGCATTTGCCTCAGACGGCTGAAGCAGGCGCCTCAGCACTGGGTTTAAGCAAATTTTGCAGACCATCCAGCAGGCGGCTATTGAGCTGCTCGGCCTTTTCCAAGCGGGGCCGATCAAGACGCTCAGCAATACCAAAACCGCCTTTAAGCAGCTCGGCCAAGCTGCCCTTGGCAACGTCAAAGACTTCGCCAGCACTGCGCAGCGCCGCCAACAGGCCTTGGGCATAGTCGATCAACGGACCGTTCACCGCGCTGGCCGCCTGACCACCCTGCTCCGCCACTGCGCTATAGGCATCCGTCGCCTGGCGCACCGTGGTCTGAGTCAGGCGAAGCGACATCGACGCCAGTTGCTCGCCATCCATATCCAACGACATGGCCCGGTCGAAAGCCCCGGCCAAATCGCCCGAATAGAATTTGTTGGAAAGGTCCTGCACCTGACCGAAGAGTTTCTCCAGCGCCACGCGCTCATCATCGTCCAGCTCGCCTTCGACACTGACTTGCCAGCCACCGATCTGCATGCTGCCCGATTGGCCGCTGGCGACTACAGCGTTGCCGTTGCCCGTGCTGACGGCGGCGAAACCGCTCTGCGACCAACGTGTGGAAGCCTGGGCGACGGAGATCCGCAGCCGGTCGCCATCACGGGTGGTGACCTGCATGTCGAAGGTTTCCGCCTTGGCCGCAAAACGTTCGCGGTAAGCATCAACGGCTGTGGTATTGCCGCTAGACGGCGCGGCGACAAGGCTTTTATCGAGCTTGCCCAAACCGTCTTGAATCTTGCTGTAAGTGCCATCGATATCGGCGGCGACTTTGCCGCCCAGCACGCCCATGCCGTCGAGAATCTTGCGCGCCTCGGCAAACCCCTGCTCCACGCCTTCGCGCGCTTGCGTCAGCAGGTCTTGCAGTTTTGCCGGATCCGCACCGGCTGCTGCTTCACTCTGCAGTCGCCGCTCGATAAACCCGAGAATGCGGCCGGCCACCTTATCTGGAGTGAAATCATCGGCTTTACCGCTCAGCGCGCCCGACTGCAAACCCAGGCGATCACTCAACCGATTAGCCAGAGTCTTCTGCGCATCCACAGCCGTACGCGCGCTCGCCTGATTACTCAGTGAAGCCAGGCGTGAACTGGAGGGCAGCAGTGCAGCAGTTGAAGCATTCATGAGCGATACCAGGGAAGAACATTTGCCAGGGTTAACGACCACGCTTGCAAAAAATTGAGGGCAAACAGCCGAGCGGCCGATCAACGGCCCGCCCGGTAATTGATCGGTATCCAGCTAGACGCCGCGCTAGAGCCTGGACATAGCCGCGCCTCAGCCGCCACGCTCCGCAAGAAAGCCCGCTGGCAGACATCCGCGCAGCCAGCCAGGAACTGCACGGGCATGGGCTGATTTGCGGTTATGGCCGGGTAGGTCAATCGATTGCACGCTTCCTGCGCCGTGAGCAGATCGACTTCATTGCCCGACCCTATCCGGGTGCGTACGCGCGATGACAGCCATCTGCTCGCGCTACAGGAAGCCGGGGCCACTGAGGTAGTGCCGCAGGTATTGGAATCCAGCCTGATACTGGCGGCCCACGCGCTAACCATGCTCGGTTTTCCGGAACAACAGGTGCAAGAGCATATCGACGTCGTCCGCCGTGGCCGCTACCGCCTGCTGTACGGCTATTACCACGGCGCCCAAGCCAATCTGCTGGATAAACAGGGGCAACAGCGCCTGTTGATGCATGCCGTAAACCTGAGTGAAAGCGCTTATGCCTGCGGCCGCCCGCTTAACGAGCTGGCCCTTGAGCGGTTAGGTGTCGAGGTGCAGGCGCCGCGATGGCGAAGAGTTGACGTTAACCCCCAGCACCTGCCTCAACGAAGGTGATACGGTGGTGCTATCCGGCCCACTGGATGCGCTGGGAAGCTGTGAGGCGCGCCTGCTCGGCGGCCTCAGCTAAACGCCCGCAGCCTCAAGCAGCTGCTCCGCCGCCGCCTTGGCCACCAACGCCTGATCGGTCGGGCCATACAGATGGCCCATGCTCATGGCGCCCTCAAACAGGAACTGCAGCTGTCGCGCCAAACGCTCCGGCTCAGGCGCACCCAGGCGTTGCAGCGCCGAGAGAAAGAAGCCGCAGACGAAACGCTTATTCAGCGCTGCCTGCTGGTGAACCGGGTGCTCCGGGTTGGAGAACTCGGCAGCAGCATGACTGAACAGGCAACCGCGAAACCCCTTCTCGTTCAACCACAGATGCAAACCCTCATAGGTGCCCAGGATCGCCTCGCGGGGCGGCAGGTTCTCCAGCGCGAACTGCATGCGCTGGCTGAGCTGCTGATGCTGTGAGTCCAAGACCGCAAGAATCAGCTCCTCCTTCGACTTGAAGTGCTTGTACAAGGTCATTTTCGCCACCCCGGATTCGGCCAGGATGCGGTCGATGCCGGTGGCGTGATACCCCTCGCGATAGAACAGCTCTAACGCGGTACTGACCAATTGATCACGTTTACTTGATGCCATGTAAGGCCTCCTGATGCGGCCATTATGCGCAAGGCGCGCAACGAGCTCAAAGCAGCTAGCGCGGCAATCGAGCAAAATCTCCGCTTGAAATATACAGACCTGTCTGTCTAATATCCAATCCACCATCACCCATGGAGAATTGCGATGCGGCTTTACGATCTGGAACTATCCGGAAACTGCTACAAGGTGCGCCTCTTTCTCAGCCTGATCGGCCAACCCGCTGAACGGGTGAGCGTCGATCTAGGTAGCGGCGAACACAAACGCCCAGCGTTCCTCGCCATCAATCCACTCGGCCAGGTGCCTGCGCTGGAAGACGGCTCGCTGAGTCTCGGCGACTCCCAAGCCATTCTGGTTTACCTGGCTCGGCGCTATGCCGATGAACACTGGTACCCACTCGACCCCATCAGCCAAGGCCGCATCGCCAATTGGTTGAGCTTTGCCGCCAACGAAGTACGGCAAGGCCCTGGCCTGGCACGCCTGGGCAAACTGTTCGGCGTACCGATCGATGAAGCAGTGGTAAACGCCGAGGCCATACAGACGCTGGAACTGCTCGACAGCCACCTGGCTGAACACCAGTGGCTGGCGCAGACCACGGCGCCAAGCATCGCCGATGTGGCGGTCTATCCCTACATAGCGCTAGCCGGTGATGGCGGTCTTGATCTGACGCCCTATTCTCACCTGCACGCCTGGTTCGCCCGCCTGCGGGAGCTGCCGGGATATATCGGCATGCAGGGCCTGTAACACACCCATTCCAGGAGCAGTTGCGCGATGAACAGTCCCTTCCATCCCGGCGAGCAGGCAATCCAGGCCCAGGCCGGCGTGCGTGATCAGGTCGAGGAAGTCGGCAAGCGGGTCATCCGCAGCTTCATGCCGGAACAGCACCGCGGGTTCTTCGCGCAACTGCCCTGGCTGTTAGTCGGCAGCCAGGCAAATGATGGCCAGCCGCACGCTTCACTGCTGTGGGGTGAGCCTGGCTTTATTCACTCGCCTGACCCGACTCGGCTGCGGATCGATGCCCTACCCGAAAGCGACGACCCACTGACCAGCAATCTGGCCGCAGGCGCACGCCTAGGCCTACTCGGTTTGGAACTGCCAACCCGACGGCGTAACCGGATGAATGGCGCCGTCATTGAGGCTGATACCAAAGGCTTCAGCGTCGAGGTAGCTCAATCCTTCGGCAACTGTCCGAAGTACATCCAGACCCGTAGCTGGCAAGCGGCACCCCGCGAGGCTGGCTCACTGGAACAAAGTGAAGGCCTGGATCAACGCTGGCTTGCCCTGACAACTCAGGCCGACACCTTGTTTATCGCCAGCCAGAACAGCGATCCACAGGCCGGCGGGGTCGATGTGTCGCACCGTGGCGGTGCTCCGGGCTTCGTCAGCCTGGGCGCCGACGGTCGTTTATGGCTGCCGGACTACAGCGGCAATTTCCTGTTCAACACCCTCGGCAACCTGCTGTTGGAACCCCGCTGCGGGCTGCTGTTCATTGACTTCGACAGCGGCGACCTGCTGCAACTGGAGGCCCGTGCCGAGCTGTATTGGCCGCAGCAGTTGGCGGCATCGGGGCAAACGCTAGCCGCCGGTGCCGAACGCATGTTGGCGCTTACCCCGGGTCGCTGGCGTTTGCGCCGGGCACGCTTGCCGATGGCCTTCGGTGCTCCGACCGCCTCGCCTTTTTTACCCGTTCATGGAGTTTGAGCAATGCGCCTATCGAGATTTAAGCGCCTATCGAGCCTTGCCCTCGTCACCTTACTGAGCCTGACCAGTCTGCCTGGTGCCGCTGCTGGCCTGCGCTTCAGCCTGGTGAAAACCTCCGAAACCGAAACCCTCGACGCCTTCACGGTTGAAGGCGGCAAGTGGACCGAGAAAGTCACCGCCAACCATATCGCGGTGCTGATCGAGCATCACGCCGCGACCCTGCTGTTCGACACTGGCCTGGGGCGCCAAATCGACAGCCAGTTCGCCGAAATGCCGATGTGGGACAAGCCGCTGCTCCAGTACGGTCCCGTCGTGCCTGCGCGTGACCAGCTGGATAAAGACGGCATTCGGATTGACCGCATCCTGCTCTCCCACGCCCATTGGGATCACGCCTCGGGGCTTGTCGACTTCCCGGAAGTTCCGGTCTGGGCACCCTATGAAGAAATCGAGTTCAGCCAGATCTCGACCCCACCAGCTGTCCTTCCCAGCCAGTTCAAGCACCCCGTGAAATGGCTACCCTTCACCTTCCAATCGGCGGCCTTCATGGGCTTCCCGGCAAGCCTGGATATGTTCGGTGATGGCAGCATCGTGCTGGTGCCACTCACCGGCCACACGCCAGGATCGGTTGGGCTGTTTTTGACCCTGGAAGACGGCCGCCGCTTCTTCTTTACCGGCGACGCGAGTTGGCGCCTGGAAGGCTTCACCGGCCCCCATGAAAAGTTCTGGATCAGCCGCAACATGGTCGACAACGACCGGGATGCCACGCGCAAAGTGCTGGAGCAGGTGCATCGACTCATGGCGAAAGAGCCAAACCTCAGGGTAGTGCCGGCCCATGACGCCCAGGTGCAGCAAAAACTGGGTTTCTATCCACACTGGGTCGAATGATCAAGCGCGCTAACGCCCTGAATCCAAGGCCTGCCGACTAAGGTCTAAAGGCCACCGCCCCTCTCTCGTGGTTTATTCCACCGCCGTAACAGCTCGGTCACAAACCCGCTGCCCGCACCCCACGAGGAGACAACAATAATGAGCACCCTCAATAATGGGCGCCCCCTCGCCCATTCCGTGGCTCTTGCCACCCTGAGCGCCAGCCTTACCCTGCCGAACCTGGCACAGGCTGAATTTATCAAAGACAGCAAAGCCAGCCTGGAGCTGCGCAATTTCTACATGAACCGCGACTTCCGCCAGGACGGCGGCAACAAGGGCCAAGCCAAGGCCGAAGAATGGGCCCAAGGCTTCCTGCTGCGCATGGAGTCCGGCTACACCGAAGGCACCGCCGGCGTGGGCGTAGATGCACAAGGACTGGCTGGTTTCAAACTCGACTCGGGGGGCGGTACCGCCGGTACTGGCCTGCTGGAACCCGACCGCTCCGGTGGCTCGCAAGACAACTACTCAGAACTTGGCCTGACCGCAAAACTCCGCGCGTCGAAGAGCACCCTGAAAGTCGGCACCTTGATGCCCAAGTTGCCGGTCCTGCAGGCCAACGACTCCCGTCTGCTACCGCAAACCTTCCAGGGCGGCCAACTGAACTCGATGGAAATCGACGGCCTGACCCTCGATGCCGGCCAACTGAAACAGGTCAACTATCGCGATTCCTCGAACTACGAGGACATGACCATCAACGCTGGTGGCCGCCGCAACATCGTCTTCCAAAAAGGCCTGACCAGCGACGAGTTCAACTTCGCCAGCGCCAGCTACAAGTGGAATAACCAGCTGACCACCGCTTACAGCTACGGCAACCTGGATCAGTTCTACAAACAGCACATCGTCAACCTGGTGCATGTGCTGCCGATTGCCGACAAGCAGTCGCTGAAGAGCGACCTGCGTTACGCCAGCTCCACCGATGACGGCAGCAGCAACGTCGACAACCAGGCGTTCGGCGCCATGTTCACCTATGGCCTTGGCGGCCATGCCTTCGGTTTGGGCTATCAGTCGATGAGCGGCGACACCGGCTTCGCCTATGTCAACGTGACCGACCCGTTCCTGGTCAACTACGTGCAGATCGGCGACTTCGCCAACAAGGACGAGAAATCCTGGCAGGCTCGCTACGACTACAACTTCGCCGCCATCGGTATTCCGGGGCTGACCTTCATGACCCGCTACCTGACCGGCGACAACGTCGACCGCGGCGGTAATCTCTCCGATGGCAAGGAGTGGGAGCGCAACATGGACATCGCTTACGTCTTCCAGGCTGGCCCGTTGAAGAACCTCGGGGTGAAATGGCGTAACGCGACCACCCGCGCCAACTTCGGCAACGACCTGGACGAAAATCGCTTGATCCTCAGCTACAGCCTGCCGCTCTGGTAAGCCACGCAGGAAGCAAAAAGCCCGCCGATTGGCGGGCTTTTATTTGGCTATGTCCAAATGACGTGTTGCAAGCGCTGCCGTAGGTTGGGTTGAGCCGCATAGCGACGAAGCCCAACATTCCGCCACCCGCTATCCGCCGACACTTGCAGCCTTGATCGTTGGGCTTCGCAAGCTCAGCCCTACCTACGCGTTGTACGGCCTACAACGAGCCTTGGCCTGGCACAGCACACAGCAGGGACATCGCCTTTATTGGCCTGTTTCAATCAATCCTGGCTGAGCGCGCCGATCTTATGGATCGACAAGTCGGCGCCGTAGTACTCCTCTTCCTGGCTCAAACGGATGCCAGCCAGCGTCTTGAGCAGCCCATACACCAGCAAGCCACCAACCAGCGCCAGCAAAACCCCGAGCCCGGTACCGATCAGTTGGCTGAACAAACTAACGCCACCCAGACCGCCCAGTGCTTCCTGGCCAAATACACCGCAAGCGATACCACCCCACACGCCGCACAGACCATGCAGCGGCCAGACCCCGAGCACATCGTCGATGCGCCACTTCACTTGGGTCGCAGTGAACGCCCAAACGAACAGACCGCCGGCGATCAAGCCAGTCATCAGCGCACCGATCGGATGCATCAAATCGGAACCGGCGCAGATGGCCACCAGGCCGGCCAACGGTCCGTTATGCAGAAAGCCCGGGTCATTGCGCCCAACCAACAATGCCGACACGGTGCCACCGACCATCGCCATCAGCGAGTTGACCGCCACCAGGCCACTGACACCTGTCAGGGTTTGCGCACTCATCACGTTAAAGCCGAACCAGCCGACAATCAGAATCCACGAACCCAGCGCCAGGAATGGAATGCTCGACGGCGCGAAAGCCACCAGGCGACCGTCACGGTAACGACCATCCCGACTGCCCAACAACACCACCGCGCCAAAGGCTAGCCAGCCGCCCATCGCATGTACCACCACTGACCCTGCGAAGTCATGGAAGCTCGCACCAAAGCGTTCGGCCAGCCAGGCTTGCAGGCCAAAATTACCGTTCCACACCAAGCCCTCGAAGAATGGATAGATGAAGGCCACGATCAGCACCGTCGCGCACAACTGCGGGCCGAACTTGGCGCGCTCGGCAATGCCTCCGGAGATGATCGCCGGAATCGCCGCAGCAAAGGTCAGCAGGAAGAAGAACTTCACCAACGCATAACCGTGGTCCGCAGTCAGCGTCGTCGCCGGCACCAGGAAGGTCACCCCGTAAGCCACCCAATAGCCTATAAAGAAGTAGGCCAAGGTCGACACGGCAAAGTCGGAGATGATCTTCGACAGCGCGTTGACTTGGTTCTTCTGGCGTACCGTACCGACCTCCAGAAAGGCAAAGCCGGCATGCATGGCCAGCACCATCACGGCGCCAAGCAAGATAAACAGGGTGTTTGAACCGTGAATCAGGGTTTCAACGGCACTATTGAGGTTATCCATCGGCAAGGATGACTCCAGCGGTTAGGGAAAAAGCACCAAAGCAGCTCAGAGTCCGCCAGCCACGCACCATCCTGATGCTCGCCCGCACCAGAACCGCCCAACAGGACGAACCGATTTGATCCAGGCAGTGTCGGCAGAAAATTCGAGCTTTTAGCTTTTTTCTTTATTTTTCATCTAGTTGAAGTAAGGTTTTCAGGCTGATCCAATCACCAGAAATGCCCGAATAAAGGGCGCCTCACCTCAGTTACGCACCAGTTGAATGCAAGCGCTATACCAGCAACACCCGAACAGGCAGTTCCCGAACAGATTGTAGGAACCATACGCTTCGCACAGGGCTCGAACCCTTGAAGCCACCAAAGGAGACATCGACATGGCCCGAACAACCGCGCCCCAGGTACAGGACGATCTACTGGCTGAATTCCAGGCACTGGTCAGCGATACCGAAAAACTGCTGCAACACACCGCCAGCCTGGCTGGCGACGAAGCCGATCAATTGCGTCTGCATATCCAAGACAGCCTCAAACGCGCCCGCGAGACCCTGCATCTCACCGAAGAGTCGGTACGCGAGCGTGGCAAAGCCGCCGTGGCGGCCACCGAAGCCTATGTGCAAGAGCACCCCTGGCAATCCATTGGCATCTGCGCTGGAATCGGTGTTCTCCTCGGCCTCCTGATTTCGCGCCGCTAAGCATGACTGCCGGAATGGAATCCGGCCCGCCACCGGCGGGCCATAGCCCCTCCCCCAAACGCCTGGGTGCCGCGTTTCTCGGCCTGCTGCACAGCCATGTCGAGTTATTTGGCCTCGAGTTGCAGGAACAGAAAGCCCGCAGTCTGCGCATGCTGCTGTTTGCCGGCTTCGCACTGGTGTTTGGCTTACTGCTCCTGCTTGGGCTTTCTGCCCTGCTGCTGATCCTCTTATGGGACAGCTACCGACTCCAGGGAATCATCGGTCTGTGCCTCTTCTACAGCACCGCGACCCTGTTTTGCGCCCTGCGCCTGAAGGCCGCAATGACCGATGAATCTTCCCCCTTCAGCGCCACCCTCGAAGAGTTGGCGCGCGACCGTGAGCGTCTGCTGCCATGAGCCTGCCCCAAGTACCGCCCAACGCCTCGCGGCATGAACTGCGTAAAGCCTTGATCCGTATGCGGCTGGAAATGCACCGCCAGGAACTGTGGCATGAATCGCTACTGATCATGCAGCCACTGCAACGCGTGCGCGGCATGACCCAGAACTTGCGGCAGACCTTGAGCATCAAGCACGCCCCACTATGGGGCATGGCCGGCGTCATGCTACTGGGCCTCATTGGCGCCCAGCGCGGCCATCTGAGCCGTTGGTTGCGCCTGGGCATCACCCTCTACCCATTGCTGGCGGTAGCCCTGCGCCGCCCGCCCAGCGACCCGCCGAGCTAACGCTCCGACAACTGGCCACCTTCTTGCTAACTGGCTGAGCAGCCGGTGTTGATTCACCGCTGCTCACGCCTGCTGCGACAGTGCAGGTTGACCTCGAACCGCAACTAAGGATGTCACCGTGATCGACGGGCAACCGCTTGCCTGCTTTCAACCGTTCATTGATACCGCCACCGGCCGTATCGCCGGGGTAGAAGCCCTTGGCCGTCTGCGCCAGCCTGACGGCCAGCTGCTCTCAGTTGGCCCGCTGTTCGCCGACCCGAAAGTACCGATGAGTGCCTTGCGCCGCCTCGATCGGGAAGTCCGCACCGATGCCCTGCGACGTCTCCAGGAGGCACCCGCTGACTGGTTTCTCAGCCTGAATATCTCCCCGCGCTGGATTGGTCGCCTGCGTCCCAACCAGCCTTTGCCCAGTCTCAAACAGCTTGAGCAGGAAGGCGTGCCGCCTGAACGCGTGGTGTTCGAAATCACCGAACTCGGCGGCGGCAGCCTGCGTCTGCCGGAGGTGGTGGCGCGCTACCGCGAGGCTGGCGCGCGGATTGCCATCGACGACTTCGGCGCCGGGTACTCCCAGCTCGACCGTGTGCTGGCACTGCAGCCGGACATCCTCAAACTGGATATGCGCCTGTTCCAGGCTGCCGCCCGCGGCGGTCCGAGCAGCGAAGTAGTGAAAGCCCTGGCGCAGATGGCCGAAAAAACCGGCTGCTGGATCATCGCCGAAGGCGTGGAAACCGAGGCTGAATTGGACTTTGCCCTCGAATGCGGTTCGCGCTATGTCCAGGGCTATCTGTTTGCCAAAGCCGAGTTGGAGTTTTTCCCCGCCGACGCCTTCGTCGAGCGCTTCGCCCAACTGCGCGACCGCTACGTGCAGAACAAGTTGGCCGAACGCACGCGTCTGATGACGCTGCGCCAGCAACTGACGGCGCTGCTGAACAGCCTGAAAGCCTGGGCCGAAGCCGGTGTGCCCGTCAGCAGTTTACCCGCGCCAAGCGCCTACCCCTGGCTGCTGCGTGTGTACCAATGCGATCGCAACGGCACCCAACTCACCCCGAATCTGGAGTGGAGTGGCAACACCTGGCGCGAAGACCCCCGCTACCTCGGTCACAACTGGTCCTGGCGCCCATACTTCTATCAACTGCTCGCCGAAGGCTGGGACGAACGCCAACTGATCCTTTCCTCGACCTACCGCGATGCGACCAGCAATCAGTACTGCCTGACGGCAGGGCAATTTATCGACAATGGAAAACGCTTGTTGCTGCTGGATATCGATACGGCGGGGTTATAGCGATAGCGACGCAAACGCGCCTCAAAAGCGTGATACACAAAAACCCCTGCTGGGTTTCGCTGTGCTCTACCCAGCCTACAGATGCCGCGTTTTGTCGACGCCAAACGCCAAACGCCACAGGCGTTCGGCGTCGGCGGGAACCGTTTACTTGCCGCGCCAAGCATCGATGCTAAAAGCGCCGGCACCCTGCACATAGAGCAGTAGAAAACCGCCAGCCATGGCGAAGTTTTTCATAAAGATGGTCATCTGCATTTGATCGCTCCAGTTGCGATGAAAGATCAGTGCCGCCGCCAGACAGAACCCGGCAAGCGCCAGAGCGGCCCAGCGGGTCAGAAAGCCGACGATCACTGCAAGGCTACCGCCGACTTCTAGCGCGATCACCAACGGCAACAGTGCACCCGGTACGCCCATGCTCTCCATGTACCCCTGCGTGCCGGCGTAACCCGTGATCTTGCTTAACCCGGCGAGCAGGAAAATATGTGCGAGGAGCAGTCGTGCGACCAAGACGATTGCATTATTCATACACCCTCCTTATGAGAGAAAACCGCTTCATCTAGCGCCTACCATCGAGCTCACCGACCTGCTTTAGTGGCTCCACTCCTGTAGGGGGGTGCATGG
>JBOICE010000248.1:0-4613 GCA_050739815.1 Pseudomonas sp.
GTTCTGGCTCACATCGTGATCGCGGGTGCCCTCACGGAAGTCCTCGGCGCACTGGTTGTAGTGCTCAAGGGTGAGGGCGGCGATTCGGGCGAGGTCGTCAGCGGAGAGTTTCATGGTCGGCGCAGTGGTTTTCAGGGCTTCAGAGAATTGAGCGCGTCATCCTAGCCTGTTGCAACCCGGCCTGTTGCAACTAGTGGTGTTGCAACTGCAGGCTGTTGGCGGATTTGCTGTAGCCAGTGCTGGGCGAACAGCCTCAACGCCCGCGCGCTCGGTTCGCGCTAGGAGTGCGGGAACGCCTACCAGCTCTGCTCAGGCCGCGGCGAACTCTCGACAGCTGGCTCTGGCTCTGGCTCTGGCTCTTGCTGCTGCAGCGTCCACATTTGCGCGTAGCTGCCGCCGGCCTCCAGCAATTCGCGGTGGCTGCCGCTTTCGATGATGCGCCCGGCGTCGAGCACCAAGATCCGGTCGGCATCCATCACGGTGGAAAGCCGATGGGCAATCACCAGGGTGGTGCGGCCGACCTGGATACGCTCGAGCGCAGCCTGAATGGCCTTCTCCGACTTGGAGTCCAGCGCCGAGGTGGCTTCGTCGAAGATCAGGATGGCGGGGTTCTTGAGCAGGGCGCGGGCGATCGCCACGCGCTGCTTTTCGCCACCGGACAGCTTGAGGCCGCGTTCACCGACCTCCGTCGCGTAGCCATCCGGCAGGCGCACGATGAACTCGTGGATATGCGCGGCGCGGGCGGCGACCTCGATCTCCTCGCGGCTGGCCTCGGGACGGCCGTAGCCAATGTTGTAGTAGATGCTGTCGTTGAACAGCACCGTGTCCTGCGGAACTATCGCGATGGCGCCGCGCACCGAGGCCTGGGTCAGTTCGCGCAGGTCCTGGCCGTCGATGCGGATGTGCCCGCCATCGACGTCGTAGAAGCGGTACAGCAAACGGGCGAGGGTGGACTTGCCCGAGCCCGAATGGCCGACCACTGCCACCGTGCCACCGGGGGGAATCTCGAAATCCACGCCATGGAGGATTTCGCGGCGCGGGTCGTAGCCGAAGTACACGTTCTCGAAGCGTACCCGCGGCCGGCCGGGCGCGAGCGGCGTGGCGGTTGGCGAGTCCTGCACGTCCTGACGTTCATCGAGCAGCCCGAACAGCCGCTCCATATTGGTCAGCGCCTGTTTCACCTCGCGGTACATCATGCCCAGCACGAACAGCGGGGCCGACAGCTGCAGCAGGTAGGCGTTGACCAGTACCAGGTCGCCGATGGTCAGTTCGCCGGCCACCACGCCAGCGGCGGCCCGCCACATCATGGCGGTGACGCCGAGGGCGACCACCGCGGTTTGGCCGAGATTGAGCAGGGCCAGCGACTTGGTCGCCTTGACCCGGGCGTTCTCCAGGTGCCGCAGGTTCTCGTCGTAGCGCGCCGCCTCGTGGGCCTCGTTGTTGAAGTACTTGACCGTTTCGTAGTTGAGCAGCGAGTCCACCGCGCGCTCGTTGGCACGGGTATCGGCCTCCACCGCGGCGCGGTAGAAACGGGTGCGCCACTCCGTCACGGCGAAGGTCCACAGACCGTAGGCGAGCAGCGTGCCCAGGGTGATGAAGGCGAAGCCCCAGTTGTAGGCCCAGACCAGCACCACGGTCACCAGCAGCACTTCGAGGAGGGTCGGCACTATGGTGTAGAGCGTCCAGTCCAGCAGCTCGGAGATCGCGCTGCCGCCACGCTCGACATCACGGGCCACGCCGCCGGTGCGGCGGGCGAGATGGAACTTCAGGCTCAGGCCGTGCAGATGGCGGAACACCTTCAGGGTGATCTGTCGCGAGGCGCGTGCCATGACGCGGGCGAACACCACCTGGCGCAGTTCGCTGAACAGCGTGGTGCCGATGCGCGACGCGCCATAAGCGAGCAGCAGGCCGACCGGTAGCATCAGCAGGCTGGGTTCGACATTGAGCCCATCGACTATCTGTTTGAGGGCGATCGGGATGTACAGGTTGACCAGCTTGGCGGCGAAGATCAGCGCCAACGCCAGCACGATGCGTCCGGTGTAGGGACGCAGAAAGGGCAGCAACGCGGCGACCACCGCGAGGTCGCTGCGGGCACTGGCCGCGCGCTCGACCGGCGCGGTACCGGACTCTCGGTCCTCGGCAGCGCCGGCGGTGCTACTGCCGGAGGGACGGGAGGGCTGCGCGGCCTGCTGGTCATCGAGCGTTGTCATGCGGCCACCTGCCCCTCTAGTCGGAGACCGGTCAGACCGGCGTAGGCAACGGGCATGCTGGTTTGCGCCTGGCATAGTGCCAAGGAGATTTGCTCTTCGGGAAGGCCTGAACTCGTCATCGCTGCTCTCCTGTTTTGCTGCTCGCCTGTTTTGAACGGAGCCATCGCAGCGACCTTACTCTACTTCTGAGCGATGCTTAATCGTTCCCACGCTCCTGCGTGGTAACGCAGCTAAAGACGCTCCGCGTCTGCTCTGCTCACGGGACGCAGAGTGTCCCACCAGGATTCCCACGCTGGAGCATGGGAACTATCGCAACAGTTGCAGCGCGGTATCCCACTGGCGGTGCGCGGCTTGCACAAGGGCTTTGGCAACCGTTCGGTGCTGCAGATCGTAGGGTGGAATCCCCAAAGGGGCTTCCACCGCAAACCGCGTGGTCGGCATGCTCCGATTTTGAATGACCCCCCCGCCCTGTGCGGGGCGTTGGTTTTTTCGCGGAACGGTGGATTACGCCGCTGCGCGGCTAATACACCCTACGGACTGGCGCCATATGCCTCACTCCCGTCATTTCCGCGAAGGCGGGAATCCAGGCGGTTGATGCTGTTGAGCAAAGTGACGACCCACGGTTCATCGCTTACTGGGTCCCCGCGTTCGCGAGGACGACGGGGTGGTTGGCCGTCACTTTGTCTGCTGGCGATCACCGGCTCGGGGCAATACGAGCTTGCCGGGTGGCGCGCAGGGGTAGATGGCTGTCGCAATTGTGCTCGGAGTGCCTTGGCCAGGGCTCGGGCGGGCCATTCCTATCTAAAAGACGGACTGGTTTTCTCGGTGCGCTCGGTGATAATGCGTCAAGGCTTGTCAGTGAAGCCGTGAGTTCATTACCCCGAGGTAAGGTTTTCTATGTGGTACAACGGCTTTCTCGACCTGTCGGTCTGGCAAGTGCTGGCGGTTACCCTGCTGATGACGCACATCACCATCGTTTCAGTCACCGTCTATCTACACCGCTACTCGGCGCACCGCGCGCTGGAGCTGCACCCGGCACTCAAGCATTTCTTCCGCTTCTGGCTGTGGCTGACTACCGGCCAGAACACCCGCGAGTGGACGGCCATCCACCGCAAACATCACGCTAAATGCGAGACCGTCGATGACCCGCACAGCCCGGTGATCAAAGGTCTGTCCACCGTCCTGCGCACCGGCGCCGAGCTGTATCGCCAGGAAGCGGAAAACCCCGAGACCCTGCGTATCTACGGCAAGAACTGCCCGGAAGACTGGATCGAGCGTAACCTTTATTCGCGCTTCCCGATGGGCGGCGTCGCGTTGATGGCCATTGCCGACCTGGCCTTGTTTGGCGTGATTGGCATCACCGTCTGGGCGGTGCAGATGATGTGGATTCCGGTGTGGGCTGCCGGCGTGATCAACGGCCTTGGCCATGCGGTGGGTTATCGCAACTTCGAATGCCGCGACGCCGCCACCAACCTGGTGCCGTGGGGCATCCTGATCGGCGGCGAAGAGCTGCACAACAATCACCACACCTACCCGAACTCGGCCAAGTTGTCGGTGAAAAAGTGGGAGTTCGACCTCGGTTGGGCCTGGATACAAGTGTTCAGTTTCTTGCGTCTGGCCAAGGTGCAGCGGGTTGCGCCAATTGCCCACCGGGTGGCCGGCAAAGGCCATCTGGACATGGATACCGCCATGGCGATCCTCAACAACCGCTTCCAGATCATGGCCCAGTACCGCAAGTTGGTCATCGGGCCGCTGGTCAAGCAAGAGCTGGCCAAGGCCGACGCCTCGGTCCGGCATCAGTTCCACCGCGCCAAGCGCCTGCTGTCGCGCGAGACCAGCCTGCTGGATGACAAGCACCACGCACGCATCCAGGCCATGTTGGAGCAAAGCCAGGCGCTCAAGGTTATTTACGAGAAGCGTTTGGCGCTGCAACAGATCTGGGTGAAAACCAGTGCCAACGGCCACGACATGCTCGAAGCGATGAAAGTCTGGGTGCATGAGGCTGAGGCCAGTGGCATTCAATCGCTGCGCGATTTTGCCGAACAGCTGAAGACCTACTCGCTACGCCCGGCAGCCTTGGCTTGAGAGTCGGTTCAAGATCCGCTGCACGCGTGGCGATCTTGAAAAAGTTATAAGCGCTGGTCATTAGGTTCAAAAAGCCCGCCGTTCGGCGGGCTTTTTGTTGCGCGCGGGTTTGCCGCAGTATGCTGCTCGCGTCGCCGAAGTATTCATGCAGAAAGGATTTCTAATGGACGAGCTGACCCCTCTCCCTCCTGAGCTGGAGGCACTGACCCTGGCTTTACTGCACAGCCGGGGCGAAGTCGAGCGCTTGCGTGAACGCGAGCAGTTGTTCAGTTCCCTGCTGGATAGTGTCAACGCGGTGCTCTGGGCCTTCGACTGGCA
>JBOICE010000249.1:0-2838 GCA_050739815.1 Pseudomonas sp.
GACGAGGGCTACGAGCTGCCAGCGCTGGACGTGCGCTGGCACGAGATTGAAGCCGACCACGAGAACGCCGGTACCGAAGCCAGCGGGCAGGAACGCATGTTCCGCGCCGAGGCGATCGGCGTGGTGGAAGCCGCGCGGGAAAAGCGCGACAGCCTGCATGCCCGCGTGGCCAAGATGCTGGAGTTGCGCGCAGAAGATCCTGCAGCGCACCGCGTGCTGTGGCACGACCTGGAGGCCGAGCGACACGCCATCGAGAAGGCCATCCCCTCGGCCGTCACGGTCTATGGCAGCCAGCCCCTGGACGAACGCGAGGCGGCCGTGATTGCTTTCAGCGATGGTCACACACAGGAACTGGCCAGCAAGCCCGTGATCCTGGGCAGCGGCTGCAACTTGCAGCGGCACTGCTCCTGGGCGATCTTCATGGGCATCGGGTTCAAGTTCGCCGACCTGATTCAGGCCATTCACCGCCTGCAGCGGTTCCTTCAAACCAAGCCGGTCCGCATCGACTTCATCTACACCACGGCCGAGCGCGGCACGCGGCGAACGATCGAGCGCAAGTGGGACCAGCACATCAAGCAAATGGAAACCATGACCGAAATCATCCGGGAATTTGGGCTGTCGAACGCCGCCATGGCCAGCAACCTCACACGCGCCCTGGGTGTCGAGCGCATCGAGGTCAGGGGTGAGCGCTTCACGATCGCCAACAACGACTGCGTGGACGAGACGAAGCGCATGGAGAGCGACAGCGTGGGCCTGATCCTCTCCAGCATCCCGTTCAGCACCCAGTACGAGTACTCGCCCAACTATGCCGACTTCGGGCACACCGACAGCAACGCGCATTTCTTCCAGCAAATGGACTACCTGACGCCCGAGCTGCTGCGTGTGCTGCATCCGGGCCGACTGGCCGCCATCCACGTCAAGGACCGGATTATTCCGGGCGGCATGACCGGCCTGGGCTTTCAGACCGTGTATCCGTTCCATTGCAAGACCATTGAGCACTTCCAGCGGCATGGCTTCGCCTACATGGGCATGAAAACCATCGTCACGGACGTGGTGCGCGAGAACAACCAGACCTACCGGCTGGGCTGGAGCGAGCAGTGCAAGGACGCCAGCAAGATGGGCGTGGGCATGCCCGAGTACTTGCTGATTTTCAGGAAGCCGCCCTCGGACCTTTCCAACAGCTACGGCGACACACCTGTGGTGAAGCACAAGCCTTTCAGCCTGGACGCCGACGGGAACATGGTGCCCTTCGACCGTGAGCTGCCCATGGTGGCCGGCACCGGGTATTCACGCAGCCGCTGGCAAATCGACGCCCATGGCTTCACCCGGTCATCGGGCAACCGCCTGCTGACGGCCGACGAGCTCAAGAACCTGCCGCACGACGCGATCTTCAAAATCTTCAAGGACCATTCGCTGCGCCAGGTCTATGACTTCGAGCAGCACGTGGCCATCGGCGAGGCGCTGGAATGCACGGGCAAGCTGCCGGTAACCTTCATGCTGCTGCAGCCGCAAAGCTGGTCTGACGATGTTTGGAGCGACATCACCCGCATGCTGACCCTCAACGGGGCCCAGTCGGCGAAGGGCAAGGAAATGCATCTTTGCCCGATGCAGTTCGATATTGCTGATCGCGCGATCGCCCAGTGGTCCATGCCCGACGAGACGGTCTATGACCCCTTTGGCGGGCTGATGACGGTGCCTTACCGCGCAATCAAGGCCGGCAGGATCGGCCGTGCCGCGGAACTGAGCCCGGGCTATTTCCTCGACGGTGCCGCCTATTGCAAGGCAATGGAACGGGAAATTAGCATGCCCAGCCTCTTTGCGATGGAAGCGCTGGAGGCCGCATGACCACCACCCCAGCCCCTGAAATGTCGGACCGGGAGCTTGAGGCCCACATTGATGACCTGAGCCTGCTGATGATTGCCGCCTACGCGCGCTATGAGCGCAGCTACAGCCGGGCGGAGCGGGACGAGGCTCGCCGTATGTTGGGCTTGCTCAATCAGGCCATCCTGAGCCGGCCTGAGGCGGTCCAGGCAGCCCGCCATGCGGCGTTCGAGCATCGGCTGGACGAGGGGGTTGATTACTTCGCTGTGATGGGTGCGCGTCATGGCACGGAGATGCCCAAGGGAGGCATTGCAAGGTGAACTACTACGAGCACCACATCGGCGATTACGACACCGAGACATCTCACCTGACATGGGTTGAGGATCTTGCGTATCGGCGCCTCGTGGCCCTTTATTACCGCAAGGAAAAGCCGATCCCGGCCGACGTTGATGAGGCTTGCCGACTGATCCGTGCAACCAACCGCGAACAGAAAAAAGCGGTTTCGGCGGTACTTTCTGAATTTTTTCGACTTGAGGTCGATGGGTTTCATCAAAAAACTTGCGATGAGGTCATCGCAAATTATTTGGCCAAAGAACCTGAGCGCGAGGCCAAGAAAGCCAACGAGGACAACCGCGTCAGGCGTCACCGCGAAGAACGGGCGGCACTCTTTAAAACCATCACTGACGCTGGGGAACACGCCCCTTGGAACATCGGCATGCAGGAGTTGCGAATCATGGCAAAACGCATCACCGATGGCGCCTTACCACCAGCCCCAGAACCTGAAACGGTAACGGCACCTGTAACGGCACCTGTAACGCCTGCAACGGCTACCCAGACACCAGACACCAAACACCAAACACCAGTTATCTCTCCTTCACTACGTTCAGGAGAGATAGCCGACAAGTCGGCTTCTCGTCCCAAGCGTGAGGACAAATCCCTCAAGGCCTACCTGGATGAATGCCGTGAGGCGGGAAAAAAACCGCTACCAGCCGACCATGCCATCCGGGACTACTGCCG
>JBOICE010000250.1:0-5980 GCA_050739815.1 Pseudomonas sp.
CGGCTATGTCGGCTCCAGCCCATTGGCGGCCGCAGCCACACGCCAACTGCCGGTACAGACCTTTCTGATCGCCACCCAGATCGGCGCCGCTGAAGCGCTGGTCGCCCGTAATGGCTCCAACATCAACACACCGCAGGACCTGATCGACAAGAAAATCGCCGTTCCCTTCGTCTCCACCGGCCACTACAGCCTGCTGGCAGCTCTCAAGCACTGGAACATAGACTCGGCGAAAGTGCAGATCCTCAACCTGGCGCCGCCAGCCATCGTCGCAGCCTGGCAGCGTGGCGACATCGATGCCACCTACGTCTGGGACCTCGCACTGGGTAAAGCCAAAGAGTCCGGCAAAGTGCTGATCACCTCCGGCGAGTTGAGCCAGCTCGGCGCACCAACCTTCGACGCCTGGATCGTGCGCAAAGATTTCGCCGCCAAGCACCCGGAAATCGTCAACGCGTTTGCCAAAGTGACCCTCGACGCTTACGCCGATTACCGCAAAGACCCAAAAGCCTGGCTGGCCAACCAGGACAACATCGCCAAGCTGGTGAAACTCTCCGGCGCCAAAGCCGAGGACATTCCATTGCTGCTGCAAGGCAACGTCTTCCCGCTGGCGGCTGACCAAGTAACCGCCCTCGGCGCGCCGACCACCCAGGCCATCACCGACACCGCCACCTTCCTCAAGGAACAAGGCAAGGTCGATAGCGTATTGCCGGACTACACGCCCTACGTCAGCGCACGGTTCGTAAAAAACTGAAGTCGTGAAGAGCTGAAACCGCGCCACGTGGGCTCGCTAAAGAGCAGGTGAACCCCAGCGAGCCGGCAATGTGCTGGAGCTCGCTTTGCTCTAGCCAGCCTACGGATCACGCCACCCGCGTCCCGCATCACCGAAGGAGCAAGCCGCCATGGCCTTGTTACAACTGGAGCGCATCAGCGCACAGTACTCCGGCACGGCTGCCCCGGTACTGGCAGACATTTCCCTCACTTTGGGCCCCGCGCAATTACTGGTCGCCCTTGGCCCTTCCGGCAGCGGCAAAACCACGCTGCTCAATTTAATCGCCGGCTTCGTCGCCCCCAGCGCCGGGCGCATCAGCCTCGATGGCGCGGCCGTGCATGGCCCGAGCGTCGAGCGTGGCGTGGTGTTTCAAGGCGACGCCCTGCTGCCCTGGCAAAACGTACTGGCCAACGTAGCCTTCGGGTTAGCACGGGCTGGCGTGGCACGCCCACAACGGGAAACCCGTGCCCGCGAAATGCTCGCGCTGGTCGCCCTCGCGGGTTTCGAAGCGCGACAGATCTGGCAACTCTCCGGCGGCCAGAAGCAACGTGTCGGCCTGGCCCGAGCGCTGGCGGCCGATCCTCGGGTGCTGTTGATGGATGAGCCATTCGGCGCGCTGGATGCCTTCACCCGCGAACAGATGCAGGAGCTCCTGCTGCAAGTCTGGCGACGCACCGCCAAGCCGGTATTGCTGATTACCCACGACATCGAAGAAGCCGTGTTCCTCGCCACCGAACTGGTGCTGCTCGCCCCCGCCCCTGGGCAGATCGTCGAACGCCTGACGCTGGGCTTCGGCCACCGCTATGCCGCCGGTGAGTCGGCACGGGCGGTCAAATCCGACCCGCGCTTCATCACCCCCTGAGCCCGGCCCTCGGCGCATTGGTCAGCGGCGTCGACCTGCGCCAGCCGCTTGAGCTCGCCGCGCACAGCGCCATCGAACAAGCCCTGCTCGACCATCACCTACTGTTCTTCCGCGCCCAACCGCTGAACCCACAGCAGCAGGCACGCTTTGCCGCCCGCTTTGGCGACCTGCATATCCACCCGATCTACCCGAACATTCCCGAGCAGCCAGAGGTCCTGGTGCTCGATACCGCCGTCACCGATGTACGCGACAACGCCATCTGGCACACCGACGTCACCTTCCTCGAAGCCCCGGCCCTGGGGGCGGTACTTGCCGCTAAACAGCTGCCGGCGTTCGGTGGCGACACCCTCTGGGCCAGCGGTATTGCTGCATATGAGGCGCTGTCAAAACCACTGCAAACCTTGCTTGTGGGCCTGACGGCAACCCACGACTTCACTAAATCCTTCCCGCAGGAGCGCTTCGGCACGACCGCCGAAGACCTTGCCCGCTGGGAAGAAGCCCGGCGCAAGAACCCGCCGCTGTCGCATCCGGTGGTTCGTATTCACCCGGTCAGCGGGCGCAAGTCGCTGTTCGTCAACGAGGGTTTCACCACCCGCATCAACGAATTGGAACCGGCGGAAAGCCAGGCGCTGCTGCAACTGCTCTTCGCCCACGCCACCCGCCCGGAGTTCTTCATTCGCTGGCGCTGGCAGGAAAACGACGTGGCGTTCTGGGACAACCGTGTAACCCAGCATTACGCCGTCGACGACTACCGCCCGCAACGCCGCGTGATGCACCGCGCCACCCTATTGGGCGATAAGCCGTTCTAGGGTACGAGTCACCTGCATAGGTAACAAATCGGTGCAACCTTCGGGATTGCCGCCTTCGCGGGAATCCAGTGCGCGACCTGTGGCGCCGAAGTCAGGCATTGAGGGGGACAGCCAGAAGCATCGGCCACCGCGACAAAAGGCTGAAGCACGACTTCAAGGCCAACCAACAACAAAGATCTTGCAACCTATGGCTCTATCCGCTGTTGACCGCCGCCCCCGGAATCCCGTGCAGAGGCATAAAAAAACGGGCCATTAAGGCCCGTTAATGACTCAGCAGAATCAAGACTTGGCTGGCTGCCCACGGAAATAGGGAATTACCTGTTCGCCAATATTTTTCAGGGTCTCCAATTGCGCCCACTGCGGCACTGTGCCCATTTGGCAGATGAACAGGATCTCATCGGCACCGGCTTCCTGCAGGCGCTGCACGTAGCCGATGCAGTCTTGGACTGTGCCGTAGGCGTGGTTGGGGTTCATCATCGCCATGGTCGGATCGGAGAAATCCGCAGTGATCTCTTCCGAGGCGAAACGCGATTTGATCACGCTCTGGCCGTTGCCGTCGGTGAAGGTGTCGTCCTGCCATTTGGCCGGGTCCGGGCGCTCGCCGCCGGCGTACCAGTAGGCCAGGGACTCCATGAAGTAGCGCTGGCCACGGATGCCGATCTTGCGCGCCTGCTCGTTGTCTTCAAGGACGATGGCCGGGCACAGGGCCGCGATATGGCGGTTGGGGCGGAAACCGACCTGGTCTTTCAGATCGCGGTTGTCCCAGGCCTCGTGGTAGACGGCAACCTTCTTGGCGATCTCCTCAGGGCCGCCGAAACCCAGCACTAGCGCGCCCATGCCACGCTCACCCGCGCGCTTGAGCGATTCGGTATTGGTGCAGGCCAGGTACATCGGTGGATGTGGGTCCTGGTACGGCTTGGGATGGATCGGCCGCAGGGGAATCTGCACGAAGTCGCCGTTATGTTCGATCTCGTCCTGCACGAACATCTTCGGGATCAGGTACATGGCTTCGTCGATCTGCGGCTGCAACGTCGCCAGGTCATAGCCGAACGTGCCGGCTTCCTGCTGGGTGCCGCCCTTGCCGACGCCGAAGTGCACGCGGCCTTTGGACAGCAGATCGAGGGTGGCGATGCGCTCGGCCACCTTGACCGGGTGGTTCATCGCGGGTGGCAGGCAGACCACGCCGTGGCCAATGCCGATACGCTCGGTCTTGCCGGCGACGAAGGCCAGCATGGTCTCCGGTGCGGACATATGCGAGTAGTTGCTCAGCGCCGTGTGCTCGACGCACCAGAAGGTGTCGAAGCCGAGCTTATCGGCGAGCACTGCCTGTTCCACGGTGTCTTCGAAAATCCGGCGATCGCCTTCACGGCTGGAGTCCACCGTCTGGGCTTCATAGATCAGGGAGAATTTCATGTTTGGTCCTTGTACTTATTGGCTGGTCTGCAGGCGGTCAGGGAGTGCGCCTTGCAGCCATGTTCGGGGATAGCCGAGACGGCGGAATCGCTCAAACGGACTACGCGCCGGCACCGCATGGAGTTCGTTGTCGCCTAGGCCGGGTAGAGCCGCAGCGACAAAACGGCAGGAAAGCCGTTTTGCACAGCTTTAGCTGCCCGCAGGGTGAGGTGCATGGATGCATCTCATGAAACCCGGCCTCCCTAGGCGGTTTTCATTTAGAGGAAGAAGTCGCTGCTGTCCTGGCCCATGCTCACGCCACCCAGGTTCCAGGCGTACTTGGCCGGGCTGTTGGCAACATGGGCGCGGCCGGTATGGATATCGCGGAAGGCGCGATTGATTACGTGGCTGCGGAAGATGGTCGAAGCGCCGCTGTTGAACATCAACTCGGAGACCGCCCGCGCGCACTTGTCGGCCACCAGGGCCGAGTCGTAACGCATCTTCACCCGTTCCGGCATGCTCAGCGGCTCGCCGTTTTGCGCGCGTTCCAGCATCACGGCGAAATTGCGCAACAGCACCGTCTTGCATTCGTCGACACAGACCATGGCATTGGCCAGCGCGGTTTGCGCCGCGGGGTCCTGAATCATCTTGCGTCCATCGTTGACCCCGATGCGGGTGCGGTTGTGTTCGACGAACTGGTCGACTGCGCCCTGCAAGGCGCCAATTGCCGAGGAAGACACGGCCCGCACGAAGATCTGCCCGAACGGCAGGCGGAACAGCGGCGCGCTGTTCACCGCGTTACCCGGGCTGTTCTGCATGAAGCCATCCAGGGCGCGATGGGTGCGGTATTCGGGAACTAAGGCGTTCTCCACCAGGATGTCGTGGGAGCCGGTGGCCTCCAGGCCCATCACGTTCCAGTTCTCGAGAATCTGGTAATCGCTACGCGGCAGCAGGAAGGTCCGATAGTCCGGCGCCCCGCCCGCCTCGGCCGGTGGCACCATGGCGCCGAGGAACACCCAGTCGCAGTGTTTGCTACCGGATGAGAATCCCCAACGGCCACTCAGACGGAAGCCACCGTCGACCCGCTCGACCTTGCCCACCGGCATATAAGAAGAAGAGATCAGCACGCTGGAGTCCTGGCCCCAGACATCCTGCGCGGCGCGGTCATCGAACAGCGCCAGCTGCCAGTTGTGGATGGCCACCACGCCGAGCACCCAGGCCGAAGACATGCAGCCTTCGGCGAGCGTCATTTGCACCTCGAAGAAGTCCTTGGGCTCCAGTTCGTAGCCCTCCCAGCGGGCTGGCTGGAGGATGCGAAAGAAACCAGCCTCCTGGAAATCGCGAAGGGTCTCCTCCGGCAGTTGGCCGCGTTGTGCGGCCTGCGGGGCGCGTTCGCGCAGCACTGGCACAAGCTCGCGGGCGCGTTGGGTCAGACGCTGGCGAATCAGGTCTTGGTCGAGCATCTTATTGTTCTCCTGTGTTCACCCCGTCCGCCGGGGCGCGCGTTCAGCGGGTAGCGGGCCGTGCCAAAGAAGACCGACGGCCGTGCCTACGCGGGCATTCAAACAACGCCTGGATGGGCCGGCATCCCTCAAACGGACCATATCCCCAGCGCCGACAGGAGGAGCTAACGACCCCAGAAGCTCGACTAGTCCCCTCGGACGATGTTGCCGCCGCTAGCCGTTGCAAGAATCCATCGCACTCCATGCACAACCAGCCGTGCACAACCAGAGGGCCGTGCGATGAACGATGCCAACCTGAAAGCCGAGATGCTCCAAGCCATGCGCCGCCTGGCCAAGTCGGTGACCATCATCACCACCAGCAACGGCCACGAGCGCTTCGCCATGTCCGCCACTGCGGTCGACTCGCTGAGCACAGAGCCGCCGTCACTGCTGATCTGCGTAAACCAAACCGCCTCCCTGCACGCGGTGCTGGATGCCGGCGCGGGCTTCTGCGTGAACATCCTCGGTCACGAGCAGGAAGAGCTGTCGCAGCTGTGCAGCGGGCCGATCAAGGGCGAGGCCCGGTTCCAGCGCGGCAACTGGCTGAACAGTGCCGACGGCATTCCCTACCTGGGCGATGCGCAGTCAGCCATCCTCTGTCGTCAGGACGGCAAGTTCAGCTACGGCACCCACAGCATCTTCATCGGGC
>JBOICE010000251.1:0-5240 GCA_050739815.1 Pseudomonas sp.
CCCTGGCTGCTGCGCTTCTTCGACCAGATTCGTTTCTACCCCGTCGGGGCCGAGGAATTGCTGCAAATCCGCCGCAATTTTCCTCTCGGTCGCTATGCGCTGAAGATCGAGGAAAGCCAGCTTAAGCTGGCCGACTATCAAGCCTTTCTGGCTAAGGAGGCGGCCAGCATTGGTGCCTTCCGCAGCCAGCAGCAGGCGGCCTTCAATGCCGAGCGGGAACGCTGGATCGCCAGCGGCCAGGCGCATTTCGACAGTGAGGAAGTCGCCCCTGAGCTCGGCGAAGACGCCCCGCTCGCCCTCGGCCAGCACTCGATTGAAAGCCATATCACCGGCAACCTCTGGCAGGTGCAAGTCGAGGCCGGCAGTACGGTGAAGGCCGGTGACGTGCTGGCGATTCTCGAGTCGATGAAGATGGAGATCCCGCTGCTCGCCCCGCGCGATGGCATCGTGACGGAAATCCGTGTGCAGCCGGGTTCACCGGTCCGCGCCGGGCAGCGAGTCGTGGTGCTGGAAGAGGCCTGAATCGGCAAGGCCCGGATCGTATCCGAGCCATACACCGCAGCGGTGGATGGACAAAGCGCCATCCACCCTACGAACACTGACCGTAGGGTGGGTCACGCTTCATCGACCCACCAAGCGGACTCGCAATAAACGAGGAAGCCTGACATGACCCACGAATTCGATCTGCGCCTCGGTGCGCTGAAAACCGCCTACAGCGACGGCAGCCTGACCCCGCGCCAACTGATCCTGGCCCTGCGCGATAAAGCCGCCGCCCTGAACCCGGATTACCACCTGTTTATCCACCTGCTCAGCCGTGCGGAGCTAGAGCCGTACCTGGCCGCGCTGGACGGCAAAGCGCCGGACAGCCTGCCGTTGTTCGGCGTGCCCTTCGCCATCAAGGACAATATCGACCTGGCAGGCATCCCAACCACCGCCGCCTGCCCCGCCTTCGCCTACAGCCCCGAGCGCTCGGCGACCCTGGTCGAGCAATTGATCGCCCTGGGCGCCGTGCCGTTGGGCAAGACCAACCTCGATCAATTCGCCACCGGCCTCAACGGCACTCGCTCGCCCTATGGTGAATGCCCGAACAGCGTGCTGCCGGACTATCCCTCAGGCGGCTCCAGCGCCGGCTCTTCGCTGGCCGTGGCGCTGGGCGTCGCCAGTTTTGCCTTGGGCACCGACACCGCCGGCTCCGGCCGCGTGCCGGCCGCGCTGAACCATCTGCTCGGCCTCAAGCCGAGCAAGGGCTTGCTCTCCACCGCCGGCGTAGTCCCGGCCTGCCGTACGCTGGACTGCGTGACTTACTTCACCGCGACCGCCCGCGAAGCCTGCCAACTGCTGGCGCTGACCGCCAAGTTCGACCCGCGTGACGCATACAGCCGCGCCAACCCGGCGTGGAACGACGCCAGCGCCTTCGGTAGCCCACGCCCATTCCGCTTCGGCGTCCCGCGAGCCGAGGATCTGCAATTCTTTGCCTGCACGGAAGGCCCCGCACTGTTCGAACAGGCCCAACAGACGCTCAAGGACTTCGGCGGTGAAGCCGTGGCAATCGATTTCTCGCCCTTCCTCGAAGCCGCCAAGCTGCTCTATGAAGGCCCTTGGGTGGCCGAGCGTTACAGCGTGGCCGGCGAACTACTGGAACAAAATCCTGGGGCCGTGTTGCCGGTGATTCGCGCCGTGCTGGCCAAGGCACCGACCGTCACCGGCGTGCAGACCTTCCGCGCCCAATACCGCCTGCAAGCGCTGAAAGCCCTCTGCGACCAAGCGCTGCAAGGGCTCGATTGCCTGCTGACGCCCACCATCGGCCGGCCGGTGACCCTGGACGAATTGCACGCCGAGCCGCTGCTGCGTAACGCCGAACTGGGTTACTACACCAACTTCATGAACCTGCTGGACTACGCCGCCGTCGCGGTACCCAGTGGCTTCATGCGCAATGGCTTGCCCTGGGGGGTGACCTTGTTCGGCCGCGCCTGCACCGATCAGTACCTGCTCAGCCTGGCCGACGCCCTGCAGCGCCAGCGCGACTTGCCGCTACCGGGCGGGCGCAAGCTGGAACTCTCTGCGCCGACCAACGCTGCACGCAGCGACCTGGCGCGCATCGTGGTCTGCGGGGCGCACCTGGCCGGTCTGCCGTTGAACTGGCAGCTCACGCAGCGTGGCGGCCGCCTCGTCGAGGCCACCCGCAGCTCAGCGGACTACCAGCTGCATGCGCTGGCCGGCGGCCCGCCGTTGCGGCCCGGCATGCTGCGCGTTGCCGAAGGCGGGGTGGCTATCGAGGTAGAAGTCTGGGAGTTGCCGAGCCGCGAGCTGGGCTCCTTCCTCACCGGCATCCCGGCCCCGCTCGGCCTCGGCAAGGTGCAGTTGGCGGATGGCCGCTGGGAAAGCGGTTTCATCTGCGAGCCCTACGGTTTGGCCGGCGCCACCGATATCAGCCACTTCGGCGGCTGGCGCGCTTATCTGAAATCCACAACCTGAAGCCACCGGGGGCCGAGTAACTCGGCCCCGCAAGCGCCAAGCTGTTTCAGCTCAGACGTGAAACAGCTGCAGAGGCCCGGTGACGCCAGCGCATCGGCAGGCTAGCATGTTGCTATCACCTCAGAGTTATCCCGTTCCCATGCCGCCACGCCTAACCCAGCATGCCCAGCGTTATCTGGTGCTCGCCCTGTTGCTGTTGCTGGGCGGCGGCTTCCTCGTCACCTCCCTGGTCAGTTACTACGCCTCGCTCAACTCGATCCGCAGCAGCATCGTCGATACCGAGCTGCCGCTGACCTCCGACAACGTCTATTCGGAAATCCAGAAGGATCTGGTGCGGCCGATCCTGATCGCCTCGATGATGAGTCGCGACACCTTCCTGCGCGACTGGGTGATTGGCGGCGAACAAGACATCGCCCAGATCACCCGCTATCTGCGCGAGGTACAAGAACACTACGGGGCCTTCACCAGCTTTTTCATCTCGGAAAAAAGCCATCTCTATTACCAGGCCAAAGGCGTGCTCAAAAGCGTGAGCGAACAGATGCCGCGCGATATCTGGTACTTCCGCGTACGCGACATGAAGGATCCGTACGAGATCAATGTCGATGTCGACACGGCCAACCAGGACCGCCTGACTTTCTTCATCAACTACAAGGTGTTCGACTACGACGGCCGCTTTATCGGCGCCACCGGCGTTGGCCTTACCGTCGACGCGGTGGTCAAGCTGATCGACGACTACCAGCAGCGTTATGACCGCAGCGTGTACTTCGTCGATAGCCACGGCAAGATCGCCCTCACCGGCGCCAATGGCGGGCCGCTGGGCGCGCGGGCCGGCCAGTCGCTGAGCGAGGTTGCGGGGCTGGAAGAGCTACAGGCCAAACTGCCAAAGCCGCAGAGTGGCAACTTCAGCTATCAGGAGCACGGCCATGGCCACTTCCTCAACGTGCGCTTCATTCCGGAACTGAACTGGTATTTGTTCGTCGACAAACATGAAGACGGCGCCCTGGCCGGCATCCGCCAGACGCTCTACCTCAACCTGCTGATCTGCCTCGTCGTCACCGCCCTGGTGTTGACCCTGGTCACGCTGGTGCTGCGCCGCTACCAGACACGCATCGAAGCGCTGGCCACCACCGACAGCTTGACCGGGCTGCCCAATCGGCGCGGCTTCGACCTACTCGCCAACCAGGCGCTGCACGAGGCCCATCGCGACCTGCAGCCGCTGACCACGCTGATGATCGACCTGGACAACTTCAAGGCGCTCAACGACACCTACGGCCACCTCGCCGGCGACGAAGTGCTGCAGGGCTTCGCCAGCAACCTGCAAGGTTGGCTGCGCCAGTCCGACATCATCTGCCGCTGGGGTGGCGAGGAATTCATCGTCCTGCTCAAGGACACCAGCAGCGGCACCGCCCTGCAACTGGCGGAGAAAATCCGTAACCTGGGCGAACAGAGCCGCTATCCCTTCGCCGGGGTCAGGTTGCAGGTCAACACCAGCATCGGCCTGACCGAACTGCACCCCAGCGACTCGCTGCACAGCTTGCTCGCCCGCGTCGACCAAGCGTTGTACCGGGCCAAGCAATCGGGGCGTAACCGCGTCTGCGTCGAGCCGGCCGGAGTCAGCGGCTGACGCTGCGATCGATGCGATCACTGACGGCCGAGCGGCTCTTGCGCTCGGCGCTGTCACGCCGCACCCTGAGCGCCCGTCACTCGCCAGCCCGACCATGAGCGCCAGCCTAGATCCCACGCGCTGCCCGCTCTGCGGCCAGTCCAATCAGTGCACCCAAGCCGACCCAGCCACCGCCCAGCGGCCCTGCTGGTGCTTCGGCGCGGCAATCGAGCGCGCCCTGCTCGACAACCTGCCGGAGAGCGTGCGCGACCTTACCTGTCTTTGCCCGAACTGCGCTCTGGGCACAAGCGCCACCCCTGGGAAGGAGGCTGTCTGGGCAGCAATCGCGTAGCATGCCTCGACTTGTAGCGACTCTCCTTATAACAACCCTCCGCCCCCTATGCGCCTAGATCGATTCCTCAGCAACCTGCCAGATTTCAACCGTCTAGATGCCCGCTTGCTGCTCGCCGCCGGGCGGGTGAAGGTGGATAGCGTGCGGATGACTGACGGTCGCCTTGACGTTCGCGAGTTCCAACGCATAGAGCTGGACGACCGTGTGCTGCAAGCCGGCAAAGCCGCGCGTTATTTCATGCTGCACAAACCCAGCGGCTACGTCAGCGCCACGACCCACGACGAGCATCCCACGGTGCTCGACCTGTTGGATGAGCCGGACAAACACGAGCTGCACCTGGGCGGACGCCTCGACCTGAACACCACCGGCCTGCTGCTGATCACCAATGACGGGCAGTGGTCGCGGCGAATTACCCTACCCAAAAGCAAGCTGGCGAAGGTCTATTACGTCGAGACCGAACAACCGATCACGTCCGAGTACGCCGAGGTATTCGCCCGCGGGTTGTATTTCCAGTACGAAGACCTCACCACCCTGCCCGCCGAACTGCAGATTCTCGGTACCCGCGCCGCCCGCCTGACGCTTTTTGAAGGCCGCTACCATCAGGTCAAGCGCATGTTCGGTCACTTCCAGAACAAGGTGCTGCGCCTGCACCGCGAAAGCATGGGGCCGCAGGTGCTCGATCCAAGCCTGACGCCAGGCGCCTACCGCTCGCTGTCGGATGAAGAAATTGCCCTATTCTGAAAACCGGCTCACCATCACTGGGGCTGCAGCCGTGAGGCGGCAGTGGTTTTCATGCCGCCTGAATGTCGG
>JBOICE010000252.1:0-2988 GCA_050739815.1 Pseudomonas sp.
GGTCGGATCGCTTGCCAGAAGCGGCCAAATCTGTAAACAAACCGGAACAAGCCAGCGCTTGCGGGCGGGAAAATGTTTCAATTCTGAAACAGCTTGCCGCTGTGCCGAGGTGAAATTATTCGCCGGATCAAAGGCATTTAAGCGTAAGTGCTTGAATTCATTCAGGATTTCTTTTCCTTGTTGCCTCTGGCACGCACCTTGCGCGAAAAAACCGGCGCAGGGCCAGGGGTTGGCGAAATATCGAACGAGGCAGCCTGGGACGGCTTTTCCATGTACTGCCCGCCTGCAAGACTCGACTTGTTGCCCGCCTGCACTGCGCCCACCGGCCGACCCGGCGGCGTCGAGCAATCGACGTCCCTACCGCGATCGCAAAGGAAGGATCATGGTCTCGTCTCACATCGCCGCGCGGCAGATAAACGCTGTTCGTTAACGCAAGACCGACATGACCGACTCGCAGTGGCTCGCCGTGCTGGCCCGCTTCGGCCTGGTACGTGGCAGCTTCATCCCCCCACAGGACCTGCGCGAGTTGCGCCTGGTCTCCCGGTATCGCCGCAAGCTCAGCGCCATGTGCGCCAGTGGGGTCAACCGCCTGCACAAATTGCTCGACGACGCCGGCATCAAACTCGGCGCGGTGGTCAGCGACATCACCTCGGAATGCCCCTCGATCAAGCCCTTGACCATCGCGCGAGCGGATACGCCGTTGGCCGGGGACGTGCTTGATGAAGTGGGCATTGACCACGCAGGCTTGGATGCCGGCTCGCTCCAGGTGGGCGTACGGGCTCTTCCAGTAGATGCCGGTGCTCTCCATGACGACGAGTTGTACGCTGAGCTCGGCCAACCAAGCCGCCAGGGCCCGGCAGTCGCGCTTGAAGCCGCCAAACTCCCGACTCGAGCGAGTGATCGAACCGTCGGGCTGCTCGATCAGAACCGTGACCACATGCAGCATGCGATGTACATCGATGCCGGCTACGCGCCGGTAGATGGGGGAAAGTCCTTCCATGATGGTGCTCCTGTGTGTAGAGTGCAGACGTGGCACACAGGGCGAACACCTGAGCCGGCGTCCGGGGCAGATGCCCAGGTTGCCGGTGAGCTGGAAGACTCCTCGAATCGAAACCGATTCGGGCCTCTTTACCGTTCGTGCTGCTGCACGGCCCACAGCAATGGGTCATGCAGCGCGACAGTCGGGGACGCGAGCCAGCTCGGTGGAAGTCTGGTTAGGCGTCGGGGTCGGGCCTTCATTCGTATTGCGACCTCATTCGCCCTGCGTGCCACCTCGTATCGTGCTCCTACCCAGGGCTTTCATGCTCGGGGGCGAGCGCCCACTCATGATTGGTTAGGCTTCAAAACCGCCCGACTGATGCCTGGCGAAATGAAATAGGGCGAATCAAGGAGAAAATCATGTTAATGATGAATACCAAAGAAAGAGGACACGGAACAAGACAGGGGTTCCACAGGCTAGCCTTGTTGGCATTGCTGACAATTATTGTGTTACAGAGTGGCTATACTGAAAGTGCCTCTGCGGCGAGTGACCAGATTACATGCGCCCCAGTGCAGGGAGCAACGAGAATTGCCACAGCCAAATTATTTATAGAACACAACGCTACTGATGAAGACACGGGCGTTCATGGTGCTTTTGATGATCAAGGATGGTCGGAGCTATGTGTTTACGATCCAAATGGAAAACAGGTGCTGGCGGTCAAACCACAGGGGCAATTGGGAGATCTCACGATGGCCGGAATTTTTTTTGAATCAAGGGAGCCGCCCAATTCGGAATTCTCCATTGCGGATCTTATGAAGGCTTTCCCAGAGGGTAAGTACGAGGTCCGCGGTACTTCGTTTGATGGGACGGGACTGACCGGTTTCGCCACATTTACGCATGATATCCCGGCAGCACCGACCATTACCTTTCCAGCACTAGCGAAGGATGCGAAAGATGCTGCGCAAGCACTGGTTTCCAGCTCCAACCTGGTAGTTAGTTGGAAGCGCGTGACTGAAACCTTAAGCGGCAAGCCAATTACGATTACGGGGTACGAGGTCATCATCACGAAAAATGTGAAGGATGACCCGAATGGTTTTTCCCGGCCGACATTAGACGTACACCTTTCCCCCACCCAAAACACCTTGACCGTACCAGCCGAGTTTATTGAATCGAACACAGTGTACGAACTTGAAGTTTTAGCGTTGGAGAAAAGTGGAAACCAGACCATTACCGCTGGTTTTTTCAAAACGCTGTAGATGCGTCTGTCTTGTCCTCACGCAGCGCAGCAAGTGCCACTTGGGCCTTGAATGCGCCTGTGCGCTGCCTGCGCACCCGCTTTGCCACTGTGGCTTTCTTTCTCAGCTTGGTCATGAAATACTCCTTGTTGCCCGACCATATCAGCCAGGACTAAATCGCCAGAGTTTCCACTTATCGCGCTGTTCAGATTCGTCGAACCACTTCTCTTGCAATATCGCATTTGCATCATCACAAGGCCTGACCCCGTTCACACGCTAATTACCAGCGCTGCCATGAAAACCTCTGCAAGGAGGATGGAGGCAGGCCGGACAGCACCACCATGATTTACACCCATGTGCTCAAGGTGGCCGCAGGTGGCGCGGCCAGTCCATTGGATTCTCTTTTGGCTGGGTGATGACCGCTATCGAGACTTTTTGCCACTGACCGTTCATGGCCGGTCAGCGGCACCTCTGCCCGGCCGTGGTCAACTCTGCGCATGGAGCTCGCTCGCCCGTTCGCCGGCTCAAGTCGGCAGTGCGATTCGCGTCGGCTGCGCCCTTGGCGGCTTGCGCGTTGCCGCCCGCGCATGCAGCGCAAGCCGGCAGACCAGCCTCCGTGCGGCACACTGATGTGCTCCACATCGACGAAAGCATCGCCATGGTTGCCGACCTTGCCCACTCCTGGCTGACCCGCAGCGCGCCCGTGGCCGCTGCACAGGCCGCCGGCCGCCCGCTCGTGGCGCTGGAATCGACCATCATCGCCCACGGCATGCC
>JBOICE010000253.1:0-7634 GCA_050739815.1 Pseudomonas sp.
AAGTCCTGCCGATCACCGGCAGCCTCGAAGCGCCGCAGTTCGGCGGCGATGGCCCGGTCATCGAATATGCCCTGAAAATGCGTCAGTTCCCGCAGAGCCAACTGCTTGGCGAAGTTCAGGCACGCAAAGAATTGACCACTGCGCATATCGATGCCCTCGCCCAACGGATCGCCAACTTCCACCTGGTCGCTCCACGGGTAGCCCTTGAGCATCCGCTCGGCACCCCGACGGCAATCATGGCGCCGGTCACCCAGAACTTCGAACAGATTCGCCCGATGCTCTCGGAGAAAGCTGACTTACAGCAGTTGGATGCCCTGCACGCTTGGGCAGACGCCAGCTTCGCGCGGCTCGAGCCACTGCTTTTACAACGTAAGGCCGCAGGCTTTATCCGCGAATGCCATGGCGATATCCACTTGGGCAATGCCACTCTGCTCGATGGCGAAGTGGTGTTGTTTGACTGCATCGAGTTCAACGAACCGTTCCGCCTGATCGACATCGCCTCGGATGCCGCCTTTCTCGCCATGGACTTGGAAGACCGCGGCCTCAAGCCCCTGGCGCGACGCTTCGTCAGCGCCTGGCTGGAAGAGACCGGTGACTATGCCGCACTGGAGTTGCTGAACTTCTACAAAGCCTATCGCGCCATGGTGCGTGGCAAGGTCAGCCTGTTCCGCCTTGGTCAGGAACAAGATGCCGCGCAGCGTGCAGTGATCTTGAGCCAGTACCGCAGCTATGCCGCCTTGGCCGAAAGCTACAGCGCCATTCCTTCCCGCTTCCTCGCTATCACCCATGGCGTTTCCGCCGTCGGCAAAAGCCAGGTGGCCATGCGCCTGGTCGAAGAGCTCGGCGCCATCCGCTTGCGTTCGGATGTAGAGCGCAAGCGCTTGTTCGGTGAGCAAGACGTCGCCAACCAAGGGCAACTGACTGCCGGCATCTACAGCCAAGACGCCAGCGTTGCCACTTATCAACGCCTGCACCAACTGGCCGATGCTGCGCTGCATGCCGGTTTTCCAGTGGTGATCGACGCCACTTACCTCAAACACGCTCAGCGCGAAGCCGCCTGGCACGTCGCGGAAGAAACTGGTGCGCCATTCCTGGTCCTCGACTGCCAGGCCCCGGAAAGCGTTATCAGCAGCTGGTTGGCACAACGCCAGAGCGCTGGTCGGGACCCGTCCGATGCCACACTGGAAGTCATCCAGGCCCAGCAAGCCAGCCGCGAGGCTCTCGATGCCGAGGAACAGGCTCATACCAAGCGCGTCGATACCCATGAGAGCGCCAGCCTGGACAGCTTGATTGCGCGCATTCGCCAACGCCTGCCAGGGCTCTGATCGGCCGCAAGGTTAGCTCGAGGTGGCGTGGCGCGCAGAGCGCGTCACGCCCTCTATACTGCCGGTGATCCCCTCACTGGAAGCGCGTTATGAGCCTGCCCCGCCAACTCGATCATCCGCTGTACCGCCTCCTGCATAACGAAGACATCTCTGGGTTCAATGAGCAAAAGCCCCAGAGCGGCGAAGTCGACCTCTCCCATGGAGATTTTCGCGGCCTCGACCTGCGGGCCTTGCACGCCGATGGCATTAACTTTACTGACGCCTACTTTCGCGGTGCAGACTTGCGCGGCCTCGACCTCCGGCAGACCCGCATGGAAGGCGCGAGCCTGGCGCATGCGCAGATCTCCGGAGCGTATTTTCCGGTTGAACTGAGTGCCGACGAGATCCTCATGTCGCTCAAATTCGGCACGCGCATGCGCTACCGGCCGAGCTGAACCATGAGTGAAATTGCCCGTTTATTCGGCGCCCGAGCGGGCGCATATGCCAGCTTTCGTCCGGAGTATCCGGCCGAACTCTTTGCCTGGCTGGCCGAACACAGCCCCGCCCGGCAACGCGCACTGGATATTGCCTGCGGTAATGGCCAGGCCAGCCGCCCACTGCTCACGCATTTCGAGCAGGTACTCGCCTGCGATGCCAGTGTCGAACAACTTGCGGCTAGCCAGGAACTACATGGGGTCGAGTTGTTTGCCGCCACTGCCGAGGCGCTACCCTTACCGGCCCGCAGCCTTGACTTGATCGTGGTCGCCCAAGCCCTGCACTGGTTCGCCACTCCCGCGTTTTTCACCGAGGTACACCGCCTACTCAAGCCCGGCGGGCTGTTCTGCGCCTGGTGTTACGGCTTGATGCGCATCGCCCCTGCGCTCGACGCGGTAGTCGACGACTTCTACAGCAATACGCTCGGCGGCTACTGGCCGCAGGGGCGCGCCAGCGTGGACGCTGGCTATAGCGACCTGCAGGCGCCCTTCCCTCTCATCCAGCTGCCGCCCTTCACTATTGAGGTGGAATGGAGTTTTGAGCACCTCACGGGATACCTGCGCACCTGGTCCGCAGTCCAGCGCTGGGAGCGGCAACACGGCCGCGACCCAGTGGCCGAACTGACACCGGCACTGCGCAATGCCTGGGGCGATGTCAATCGGCCACGTTTTGTCCGTTGGCCGCTACACTTCCTTGCAGGCTTCCCGACTAACTAAACCTTGGGTGGCAATGCCCCATTGCAAGGAGGCAGGATGAACGACGAACTGCAGCATCTGAAGAACCTGGGCAAAACCTCCGCGCAGTGGCTGCACGCCGTCGGAATCCACAGTGCCAACGACTTGCGCCGACTCGGTGCGGTCGGCGCCTACCGGGCGGTGCAGGCGCGCGGTTTTCGCGCCTCAAAAGTCTTGTTGTATGCGATCGAAGGCGCGCTGCTCAATGTTCACTGGAATGAGTTGCCACCTGCACATAAAGCAGAGTTGAATGGCCAGCTGGATGCCATCCAGCCGAACAATAAGAGCTAGCTCACAACCTCGGCGTGCGGTGATTTACGTAAGCCTTGGCGCAACCTATTGTCCCAGGGACGTTCGTGCATTCTCGTTAGCCCAGCCAGCTCAAGGAATTACTGTATGTACCTACTCGGGGAGCAACCGGCCTACGCCGATCAGCTGATCAACCGACTGCAAAGCATCCCCACCCAGCTGCTGGAAGGACTGGAGCCTTCGGGTGGCCCACTGCGCCTTGAGCGGGTCGAAGACCTGGCGCAGGCATTGCCGGGCAACCAGCTGTTTATTATCGAGAATGGCTTGCTGCATGCACTGGTTGACGAGCGCCCGTTGTTCTACTTGCAGGAAGGCGACTTGGTTGGCTTACGCCAGGGCATCGAACTCCCGAGCTGCCGTTACAGCAGTGAGGAACCGCTGAGCCTGATTCCATACTCGCGCCCCGAAGTGTTTAAGCACATCTATGGCAGCGAGCTGCGCCAAGAGCTGTTCATCCAATACTTGATCGGCCATACCGCCTTGCTCTCGGACGCCCTAGCGCGCCTGAAGCAGCCAGAAATTCGCCCGGCTACGGGCTTCCAGCATTTTGCCGCGGGCGAAGAGTTGATCCATCAAGGTGACGAAGCCGACCACGTATTCATCATTATCGAGGGTCACGCCGAAGCCTATGTCGACGGGCACAAAGTCGGTGATGTGCAGAAAGATGAGATCTTCGGCGCCATGGCCGTATTTACCCGCGAGAAGCGCAGCGCCACGGTGCTAGCCAGCGAACCCTGTACGGTGATGGTGATTCCCAAAGAGCAATTTCTGAGCCTTATGCAAAGCAACCCACGCATTGCACACAGCCTGATCGAGAGCATGGCGCGCCGCATCGACCTGCTGAACAAGGAAGTTACCCAGCTCCGGCTCCCCCGCAGCGAGTTATAGCGCATCCTCATACCCGGCAAGAACCCGGCCCTGTGCCGGGTTCTTGGTTTCTGTGAACTGGATTGGGTTGAGGCAGAAAAGCTGTAAACGAAGCATTGACATGCAAACGAGAATTGTTATTATTATCGCAACTGGTCGCGAGATCAGTCGATAAGCTGAGAGACCATTCAGGCGGACTTTTCAGATTATCTCCTCATCAGGCTAATCACGGTTTTGACCCGGCTTTTGCCGGGTCTTTTTTTGCCTCGCGTAAAGTGCCCGCCAAAGCGGCCGCTGATCGACCTCAGTACTTGAGCCGAACTAGGCTGTCGGGCGGCTTGAAGCAGCGGCCAAATGGCGTAGCACACCCCTCGCGAATCTCGAAAAGGGCCCAACCTTCAGTTGAAGGCACTGGTCGATGGTCGCTGGAATACCTTCAGCTATGCCGGGGTAGATACCGCCCGACGCGAATTCACGTAGGTCGAGAGGACGCCACATCTGCCGGTAATAAAAGGATTAGTTTCGCAGCTTGGCGCAGTGGTCCTGCTCCGGCTGCGCCGCGCTGTACCAGACGAAATCAGCCGCCTCCACAGCCACCGGCTTACCCACCTCAGCCAGTATCAGCACCAGGCTATCCGGCGCGGCACCCAGATCGGCCAAGTGCAGCGGCACCCCCAGATCACGCCGCACATGGAAGGCGCCAGCAAACAAGATCGCCGGTTCAGGCGCGTCCAACAGGCGCTCGGCCATCCGTCGATCACGCTGCTGCTGCACAGCCAGCATCGCCGGTAGCTGATTTTCTGGCAGCTGCCCGCAATGCGAGTCACGAATTTGCGCCAGCAACGGTGTGCGCACCACAGCAGCGGTCGAGGCTGTGCCGCTGAGCACGGGCCGAGCCGCGTAGATCCGCATGATTTCACTGCGGTCCAGATTGGCCGACAGTACCGGATAAGGTTGAGCCAAGGCATAACGCAGGATCGGGCCATACATCGCCCAGTCCCAGTTCCTCTGCCAGGCTAACGCGCTGGGCAGATCGCTCACTGACTCCCCGCCCGCCATGGCCGCCTGCACCTGCTCGACCCTGATCTGCTGATCGGGATTGAGCATTTCCAGCAGCAGACTACCTTGCGTCCGCTGCTCCGCCAGCGCCTGCAAGAGCCACAACTGCAAAGCATGATGGTCCGGATTGTCGTGCTGCTCGCCGACCAACACCCGCGGCGCTTTGGCCAGACGCTCGATCAGTTGCTGCGGGGTCAACTGCTCACCACTGCGCAGATCGCGGATCACGCCAAGGTCGGCATGCTCAAGCCCTTCTGGGCTTTGCCAGGCCGGCAACTGCGGCAACGACTGGCAACCTGCCAACAGCACTAAACACAGCAATACAACGCAACGCATGGGATTCCCTTAGCGAGCAATGATCAGTGGATGACCGCGTTCCGGGTGACGCTGTACCAGCACCTCCAGACCGAACACCGCTTGAAGCGGCTCGGCCCGCAGTACCTCATCCGGGCTACCTAGCGCATGCGGACGGCCACGCTCCAGCAGCAGCACGCGGTCGCAATAACGCGCCGCCAGATTCAAGTCGTGCAGAATCACCAGCACCGCCGCACCGCGCTCGGCAAACGTCCGGGTCGCTTGCAGGGTGGTGTGTTGATGCAAGGGGTCGAGCATTGAGGTCGGCTCATCCAGCAACAGGCTCTGCCCCGCCGCACCGGGCCATAGTTGCGCCAAGACGCGAGCCAGATGCACGCGCTGACGCTCACCACCGGACAGCTCCAGATAGCTGCGACCCGTCAAATGCGCGGCATCCGCCGCGATCAATGCGGCCTCGATGATTTCCATATCCCGCGCGCGACCACTGGCGTGTGGCAGGCGTCCCATGCCGACCACTTCCTCGACCCGGAAAGCAAAGTTCAGGGTCGAACTTTGCGGCAACACGGCCAAGCGTTGGGCGCGCTCGGGCCCGGACCATTCGGCGAGCGGCCGCTGGTCCAGCAGAACTTGCCCATGGCTAGGGCTCAACTCGCCGCCCAATGCGTCGAGCAAGGTGCTCTTGCCCGCACCATTTGGGCCGAGCACGCCGAGCACTTCGCCCGGCTGTAGTTCGAGGTTGATATCCGTCAGCACTAGTTTGCCGCCACGCCGCACCGCCAGATTTTCTGCACGCAGCATCAGGCACGTCCTCGCAGCAATAAATAAAGGAAGAACGGTGCGCCCAGCAGCGCGGTCACAATCCCGATCGGCAACTCCGCTGGCGCCAGGGCCAAGCGGGCCAGCACGTCGGCAAATAGCAGCAGGCTCGCCCCCGCCAAGGCCGAAGCGGGCAGCAGCACGCGATGATCCGGCCCGACCAGCAAACGCACCAGGTGCGGCACCACCAGGCCGATGAAGCCGATCATCCCCGCCGCCGCCACTGCGGCGCCGACACCCAGCGCGGTGCAGAACACTAACTCGCGCTTCAAGCGCTCGACCTCGAAGCCCAGATGTCGTGCCTCGGACTCTCCGAGCAACAAGGCATTCAGGGCCTTGGCCCGGCGCGGCAACCACAACCCCACGCCAGCGGTAACCAGCAACAGCGGCCACAGCCGTGCGTAGCTGGCACCGTTGAGGCTGCCGAGGTTCCAAAAAGTCAGGGTGCGCAGCGTCGCGTCATCGGCCAAGTAAGTGAACAAACCAATGGCCGCGCCAGCCAGGGCGGTCAGGGCGATACCGGCCAGCAGCATGGTCGAGACGCTGGTCTGACCATCCCGGCGACCGAGGCGGTAGACCAGCGCAGTCACGCCCAAACCGCCGGCGAAAGCACACAGCGACAGCAGATAGGGCGCGAAGGCTGCAGGCAGACCGCCAAACGCAGCGCCACCGACTATGGCGATCGCTGCACCCAGCGCCGCGCCACTGGAAACCCCAACCAAACCTGGATCCGCCAGCGGGTTGCGAAACAACCCCTGCATCGCCACCCCGGACAGTGCCAACACCGCGCCTACCGCGAGGCCCAGCAGGGTCCGTGGCATACGGATTTGCCCGAGTATCAGCTCAGCCTGCTCTAGCCCTGGGCCAGATAGCGGCAAGCCCAGCAGGCGCAACGCAGCGCGCAAGGTGTCGGCCAACGGCAAACTGACCGGCCCCAGGGCCAGCGACAGCCAGAGCGCGAGCACCAGCAATAGGCCCAGAGCGATGAACAATGAGCGTGGTTGAACGACAGGATTCATGGTTGCGGCTTAGCTTCGACGGTCAGGGCTTGCGCGGCAGGATAGAAGGCTGCGCTAAGCACTGCCAGCCCATCGGGAATCCGCGGGCCGAGACCACCCACCAGCAAGGTCGGATCCAGCTCCAGCAAACGGCCATCGCGCGCCGCGCGGGTCGCGGCCAACGCCGGGTTCTGCTTGAGCAGAGCCTGCTTGGCGCCGCCGCCGGCCAAGTTGCGATCAGCGAAGATCACCACTTGCGGATCCAATGCCAGCAACGCCTCAGTCGACAGTGCCTTGTAGCTGGCGTGGGTGGTCACGTTACGCCCACCGGCCTGCTCGATCAGCCAGGCCGCAGCAGTATCCTGCCCTGCCGCCATTGGGCTACTGCCCGCATGACCGAGCAGCAACAACACTCGTGGCGCTGGCTGACTACGCTGTGCGGCCGCAACCCAATGCTCCTGCGCTTGCAGACGCTGCCGATAATCGGCCAGCACCTGGGCCGCTCGCCGCTCCGCGCCAAGCAGTACCCCAATACGTGTCAGGCTGCGCTCCAAGGTCGGTAAGTCGGCATGGGTTGAGAGTGCCTCGACGTGCACGCCCGCCCTTTTGACCTGTTCCAGCACCGGCGGTGGGCCCATCTCCTCACTACCCAGCAGCAGGTCGGGCTCCAGGCTGAGAATGCCCTCGGCGGCCAGTTGGCGCTGATAGCCAATGCTCGGCAGGGCCTTTAATGATGC
>JBOICE010000254.1:0-3321 GCA_050739815.1 Pseudomonas sp.
TGCTAATCGCCCTGCTGGCCTGGCTTGCAGGGAAACTCCTGTGGCCTGGCTACGGCGACTTCGTCTGCTCCGTCTACCCGCCCGGCTGCCCTCCGGTCTCAGGCTCCGCCAGCCTGGATCTCGTGCACATCACCCTGTCGACCGGCACGGCCAAGGGCAGCGAGCTCATCCCCGCGCCCAAAGGCAGCGCGCGACGGATCGTCAAGTTGGCCATACCGCGCGCCTACCTGAGCTGGACGCCCAACATCCACGAGAAGCCGCAGCACGACATTGAGTTCGATGCCGGGGGGCCGGACCTGGTGCCGCTCAGCCTGTGGATGCAACAGCCCAAGCTGGGCGGAGCGAGCCAACAGGGCGCGTTAGCCGCCCGCCACCCGCTAAAACAGAGGGTCAAAATCATGCTGAGCCTGACACCCGACTTGGGCCCTCCTGGTTGCTCGGGCGAGTACTGTGGCAGCACGCCCGTGGAAAGAGGCCTGAACTCGGCGAGCGCTATATTTACCGAAGAGGTGCCCCATGTTGCGGATAGCTTTCGTATCTTCCGCACAGCAACTGGCTCGGCCTGGAGCAACCAGCAGTTGATGATTGCCAATCCTGGGCACACTGCGGAGTTGCTGTACCTGGTCTGCGATATCGATCCGCAGGCCGTGTTCAGATGGTGCCGGGCCAACAGCATGCTGGATAAGCACCTACACCTCACTTACGAATTCGAAGCGTCTCGACTCGGCCAGTTTCAACAACTGGATAAGCAAGTCAGAAGCCTGGTCAAAGCCCTGATAGTTTCGGATCAGACCTTCCCCGAATCACAGCCATAACCCATCGCCCGGCACATGGCGCAATTCCCCGCCCCGAATTGCGCCGTAGCAAACCCATGCGATCCTGCGACTAGCTCGCTTGCTGCATGATCACGGTTTGCGCCGGCATTGGCGCCGGGAAACCACCTTCGCCGAGGGCATCCTTAATCGTTTTGTTGGTATCGAAATACACCTGCCAGTACTGGTCGTTGTGGCAATACGGGCGCACCGCCAGCACCGGCCCGAGCAGATTGAACTCGAGAATTTCCACATCCACCGCCGGCTCGGCCAGGACATTGGGGATTGCCGCGATACGGCTTTTCAGCAACGCCATGGCCGCCTGATAGTCCGCCGCGCCCGACAGCTGTGCCTTCAGCTCCACTCGGCGGAAGGTGTTATGCGAGTAATTCTGGATGTTGTCGGAGAAGATCTTGTTATTGCCGACCAAGGTCAGCACGTTGTCCGGGGTGTTGATGGCGGTCGCGAACAGGCCTATTTCCATCACAGTGCCGGTCACGCCACCGGCGCTGATAAAATCACCAACCTTGAATGGCCGCAGCACGATGATGAATCCACCCGCTGCCAGGTTCGCCAGCAAGCCCGACCAGGCCATACCGATGGCCAGGCCGACCGCCGCAAGCAACGCCGCGAAGGTTGTGGTCTGCACCCCAAAGAAGCCGAGGATGCCGATCACCAGGATGATATTCAGCGTCACGGTGATAAAGGAGCCGACATAGCGCAGCACGGTCGGGTCGACTCTCTGCCGGCCCAATGACTTCTGCACCAGACCGACGGCAAAACCGATCAGCCAGCGGCCGATGACCCAGAAAGCAATAGCCGAAAGAATCTTGATGGCAAACGCCGCGCCATATTGCGAAGCCAGATTGACCAGCGAATTGATTTTTTCCGTACCCACATTAACGATCGTTGTTTCGTCCATGGTTATGCGCCTAGTGCAGGGGAATGACTCAAAAAAGCTAGCACGGCAAACGCAGGTTGGCTGAAAACTTGAGTCGAGCGGATAAGGCCGCAGAGCGCTTGGCAACGCCGCGGGCAAGGCTGCGCGGCGGTAAATCCAGGCGGCCCCATCGCCGCCGCCGGCCGGCAAGCCGCGGCTGGATACTGCCGCTCTACCCGGATGTGCCGGTTGAGCGGCGGTACTCGGAGCGTTCGGGGGACTTTCTGGGCTGGGAATCGCGCTTTAATCGGGGTGAATCGTCGAGAACAACCCAAAGTCAAAGGACTCACTGGCATAATCCATACAACATCGCCCCCACGAGAGAGGATCACCCATGGCCAAACCTAATTATTCCTTCGCCAAGCGTCAGCGCGATCTCGCCAAAGAGCAGAAGAAAGAGGAAAAGCTGCAGCGCAAAAACGCCGCGCAGGCCGAACAAGCCCAACTGGAGCAAGGCGAGTCGTCCGCTGACGAAGCTGACGAAACTGTTGAGCAAGCGCCGGCTGACAAATCCCCCGACGCCTGAACCCCAGGTCAGGGCTGAGGCAATGCCGATGCCCGCAAGACCGCTCGCTGGAGCCTGACCCAAGCGGCTCTGAGTACATCCATGCGAAGGGTAATGGTGCCAGCCCCTAGCGCCGACCGCGCCAACACAGCAACCGCCCCCTCTCTGACCAACGCCACAGGCTCCACGGCCCTGTGGCGCTTACCACGCAGTTCAACACTCGCTCCCGGAGATGGCGAAGCCCTGCCCGTGACTCACACAGGCCTGGCCGTCAGCAACCGCCGTCGAGACTGGCGATCCAGCGAGTGAGCAGCTCCACTCCTTCGCGGTGTACGACCGAGCGGCCGAGCTCCGGCATCATCACGCTGGGGTCGACGCTCTCGATCCGATAGATCAGCACGGACTTCTCCGGATGAGCGGGGTGAATATCCACCAGTCGATCGCCCGAGCCTTTACCCGCCGCCACCGGTTGCTTGCACAGGCCGAGCGGAATGCCTAGCGGCGTTGCCGGATTGAGCATCAACCCGGAAGTCCGCGCCGGCCCCTTGGGGTTGTGGCAATGCGCGCAATTGGCATCGAGGTAGCTACGCGCCTGGCGCTCCAGGCTCTCGCCGGCACGCGGCTGGCCCCACAAGGCATTCTGCGGCACGCCAGCCAACTCGGCGGGCAAGCCTTTGAGCAGACCACGCTGCCGCCAATGCTTGAGCTGATTGTCCGAACCTTCGGGGTAGCTGAAATCCTTGTTCAGATGGCGCGCTTTCGGGCCCAGCGGGTTGATGCCTTCGCCATGCCGCTCCCCATGGCAGCCGGCACATTGGTTGGCGTCCGGCGTCTGGTAATCGACGGTTAGCGTCCGCTCCTGGTCATCGAGCAGGCTAAGCGCCTGGCTAGCGCCGGCCAATTCGAGATGCGCCTCCTGCTGCTGCGCATCCCACACATAGGGCAACGCCACCCAGCCGGTTTTCTGCTTGAGCAGGATGCGCGTCTCGACCAGCTGCACCCGCGCCAAGGTCAGGCCGTTTTTCGGGTCAAGGTCATCGCGGTTGCTTTGCCGCAGACGACCC
>JBOICE010000255.1:0-4768 GCA_050739815.1 Pseudomonas sp.
CCGCCTGTGGCGGGTTCCCTCGCTCCATCGCCGCTCCGGGGGCCCGCGACGAAGGGCCATCCATGGCCAGTCGTCGCTTTCGCGGCATCCTTGCCGCTCAACCCCCTACGCAACGATTCCACTCGGCCTCCTGAAGGGGCGTTGTCCCCGCCCGGCTTTGTGTATCAAATCCACCAGGCAGCAGAGGCTACAAGTTGTTTAAAGACCGTGCAGGCGACACCCCGGTCCCCGTCAGGAGGCCGAGTGGAGGTGCTGCGCAGGGGAACGCGAGGCAGGACGCCGAGCGAGACACGAAGGGACAGGGACGTCCCTTCGTGGCGTGCCCCCGGAGCAGTGCCGGAGCGAGGGCAGTCTGAGCGTAGCGAAGACCCGGATGCCGGGGTGCGCTTTCTTTTGCTTACTTTCTTTGCGCAAAACAAAGAAAAGTGAGGCGCCCGAGGGGGCGCAACCAGAAGCATCAGCCAGCGCGATAAAAGGCCCGGGCACGACTTTAGCTCCAACCGACAGCAGGGGTCTTGCGACCCCTACGCCACCCGCCTGTCGCCTTCCGCGGCCGGGCAACGGATAATCTTGCGCAAGACGGGAACATCGTCTGCACCGGCCCAGTCAAACCGGTGGCTCATTTACCTGCCGGCGGCAGCGCCTAGGCAGGATTTCCCCCGAAGAGGTTTTACCGATGAACGCTCCACCTAGCCTTGCCCTGGTTGCAGTTCTTTCCCTGGCGGCTTGCCCGGTCTTTGCTTTCAGTCTGAGTGACGCGGCCGGTGTGGTGTCGGCCGCCACCGGCGGTGACGGCCAAGATACCGCGAGCTTGCTGGGTAACCCGCAGAACCTTCAGCTGCTGCAGGCGCTGAGCAGCCTCAAGTTGACGCCGCAACAGGCGGTGGGCGGCACCGGCGCGTTGCTCGGCCTGGCGAAGAATCAACTGCCGGGCGCCGAGTACAGCCAACTGACCCAGACCGTTCCCGGCCTGGAGAAACTCGAGGGCAACAATGGCTTGAACCAGCTGAGCGCCTTGAGCGGCCTGCTCGGCCAGTCGGCAGCTACCCCGGTGAGTGGCGAGACCAATGCCGCATTGGCGAATGTGAATAGCCTGCAAGACCTGAATCAGGCCTTCAGCGCCCTGGGCATGGACAGCGGGATGATCGGCCAGTTTGCTCCGCTGCTGCTGCAGTTCCTGGGTCAACAGGGGGTCGCGGGTTCGCTGTTGGGCAACCTGGGCAGCCTCTGGGGTGTCGGCAGCGGCGCCTGATCGCTGCGGTGCCGCTAAAAAGAACCAACGGCGGTCGATCCAGTCCTACCTCTACATCCTTAGCTTGGAGTAATTCTGCGCGTGAAACGTTTTCTTGCCCTGCTGACCCTCGTGGCGTTGCCTGTGCTGGCCGCCGAGCCGACCATTTATGGTCGCTACGAATACATCAAGCTGCCGGAAATCGATCAGACCTTCAAAGCCAAGATGGACACGGGGGCGCTGACCGCTTCGTTGTCGGCCAAGGACATCGAAACCTTCAAGCGTGATGGTGAGGAGTGGGTGCGCTTCCGTCTGGCGACCAAGGGCGCGGATGACACGCTCTACGAGCATCGTCTGGCACGCATCAGCAAAATCAAAAGCCGCGCCGATGAGGAAGAGGGTGAAGAGGAACCCGAGGTGGTGAAGCGCCCGGTGGTCGATCTGAAGATGTGCCTGGATGGCGTGACGCGCACCATCGAGGTCAACCTGACCGACCGCAGCAGCTTCAACTATCCGCTGCTGATCGGCGCCAAGGCGTTGCGCGAGTTCGATGCGGCGGTCAATCCCGCGCGCCGCTTCATCGCCGGCAAACCCAAGTGTTGATCGCCGTGGGCACGCGCCCGGCTTAACGGCGCAGACCCGCGCAGCGGTTGACCCGTGCCGCTGGTTTCGGCACCGTGCGGCTATTGTGTGGCTGCCGGACTGCTTGCTTATGCCCCAGATTCTGATCGTTGAAGATGAAGCGGCGATCGCCGACACCCTGATCTATGCCCTGCAAAGCGAGGGCTACGGTACCCACTGGCTGACCTTGGCCGGCGCCGCGCTGGAGTTTCAGCGGGCGACACCGGCGGACTTGCTGATTTTCGATGTCGGCCTGCCGGACATCAGCGGCTTCGAGGCGTGCAAGCAACTGCGGCGCTTCTCCGAAGTGCCGGTGCTGTTTCTCACGGCGCGCAATGCCGAAATCGACCGGGTGGTGGGCCTGGAGATCGGCGCCGACGATTACGTGACCAAGCCGTTCAGCCCGCGCGAGGTGGCCGCCCGGGTCAAGGCCATCCTCAAGCGCGTGCAACCGCGCCCGCTCCCGCCGGCCGCGTTGAGCCACGCCGGCCCGTTCCGCCTCGATCTGGCGCGTTACCAGATGCACTATCACGGCCAACTGCTCGGCCTCACCCGTCATGAGTTCTGCCTGCTGCAAGCCTTGTTCAGTCAGCCGGAGCGGGTGTTTTCCCGCGAGCAGCTGCTGGATGCCGCGGGCGTGGCCAGCGACGCCGGCTACGAGCGCAGCGTGGACAGCCATATCAAAAGCTTGCGGGCCAAGCTGCGCCAGGTGGCGCCTGACGCCGAGCCGATCCAGACCCACCGTGGCCTGGGTTACAGCCTGAGGCTCACGTGAGAAGCCAGCCTCAGCGTGGTGGCGCTCGCTCACGACACTGCAAGGATGGCTGCTAATGCCGTTGGGTATCCGTATTTTCCTGGTCTACTTTCTGTTCGTCGGGCTGGCCGGCTGGTTTGTGTTGAGCACGGTAATGGACGAGATTCGTCCGGGCGTGCGCCAGTCCACCGAGGAAACCCTGGTGGACACCGCCAACCTCCTGGCCGAGTTGTTGCGCGCGGACCTGCACGCCGGGCGCCTGAGCCAAAGCCGCTGGCAGGAGCTGTTCCAGGCCTATGGTTTACGCCGGCCGCAGGCGCGGATCTGGGACGTGACCAAGACGGCGGTCAGCCACCGTATCTACGTTACCGACGCGAAGGGCGTGGTGCTGCTGGACTCCAGCGGCGAGGCCGTGGGCCAGGATTACTCGCGCTGGAACGATGTCTACCTGACCTTGCGCGGCCAGTACGGTGCCCGTTCGACCCGCGAGACCCCGGACGATCCCGACTCCTCGGTGATGTACGTGGCGGCGCCAATCAATGACCACGGCCAGGTCATCGGCGTGGTGTCGGTGAGCAAGCCGAGCCGCACCTTGCAGCCTTACATCGAGCGCTCGCAGCGGCGCTTGGCCTGGTTCGGCGCCGGGCTGATCGCCCTCGGTTTGTTGGTCGGCGGCCTGCTGTCGTGGTGGCTGAGCGGCTCTCTGCGCCGGCTGACGCGCTATGCCCAAGCGGTCTCGGCCGGTGAGCGGAGTGAACTGCCCAAGTTGCGCGGCGGCGAGTTGGCGCAACTGGCCGCGGCGCTCGAACACATGCGCAGCGAACTGGAGGGCAAAGCCTATGTCGAGCGCTATGTGCACACCCTGACCCACGAATTGAAAAGCCCGCTGGCGGCCATTCGCGGCGCCGCGGAATTACTCGAAGGCGAGATGCCGAGCGCCCAGCGCCAGCGTTTCGTCGGCAATATCCAGAACGAGAGCGCGCGCCTGCAACAACTGATCGAGCGGTTGTTGAACCTCGCCCTGGTGGAGCAGCGCCGAGGTTTGGAGGAGTGCATCGCACTGCCGTTGCGGGCGCTGCTGGACGAGCAGCTGCAGGCTCAGGCCGCGCGTATCGAGGGCGCACAACTGCGCGTTGAGAATCGGGTGGCTGAGGGAATTGAGCTGCTGGGCGAGCGCTTCCTGCTCCAGCAGGCATTGGCCAATCTGCTCGACAACGCGCTGGATTTCACCCCGTCGGGCGGGCTGCTGCGTTTCGGCGCCGAGACGCGTGCCGGCTGCGTCGAGTTGAGCCTGTTCAACCAGGGCGAACAGATCCCCGATTACGCCTTGCCGCGCTTGATCGAGCGCTTCTATTCCCTGCCGCGCCCACGCACCGGGCGCAAGAGCAGCGGCTTGGGCCTGAACTTCGTGCAGGAAGTGGCGAGCCTGCATGGCGGTGCTTTAACAGTGGGCAATGTGCCGGGCGGGGTCGAGGTGCGGCTGAGATTGCCGCGGGTTGAATAGGCAGGGTCGTACCGCGGCATTACCCGGCGTGCAGGCTCAGGCATTCTAGGGTTACGGTCTTTGGCCTGAGCCCTCCTGGCGTTTGGTTGGCGTTGGCAGAAATCGTGCAAGTCGCAAAGTTCTGCTACAAGAAATAAAAGCCTCGGGAGTTGCAGCATGAAAACGGTTGCCGAAATCCTCAAGTCCAAACCGCACTCGGATATTTACAGCGTCAGCTCCACGGCTAGCGTGCTCGACGCCATCACCTTGATGGCTGAAAAGGGCATCGGCGCGTTGGTGGTGCTGGACGGTGAGCAGCTCGTGGGCATCGTCAGCGAGCGGGATTACGCGCGCAAGGTGGCGTTGCTGGAGCGTTCATCCTTGAACACCAGCGTCAGCGAAATCATGACCGCCGAGGTGATCACCGTGGACCCGCGGCAGAGCAACCAACTGTGCATGCAACTGATGACCGACAAGCGCCTGCGGCACCTGCCGGTGCTCGACGGTGGCAAGCTGATCGGCCTGCTGTCCATCGGTGACCTGGTCAAGGACATCATCGCCGAGCAACAGACCCTGATTCACCAGTTGGAGCAATACATCCGCGGCGAGTAGCCGCTGCCCGTTCGTAGGCCGGGCCGCGCAGCGGCGTAACCCGGTGCGGATGCCTGGGGCTTGCTCC
>JBOICE010000256.1:0-9526 GCA_050739815.1 Pseudomonas sp.
GGATGGATTACCCGCTGGACGAAATTCTTAAAGTCCTGCCAGAGCTGCAAGGCCCGGCCGGGCGCATGCAGCGCGTGGGTGGCGGCACGCAGCCGTTGGTCGGGGTCGATTACGCGCACACCCCTGATGCCCTTGAGAAAGTACTCGAAGCCTTGCGCCCACATGCTCAGGGCCGTTTGCTCTGTCTCTTTGGCTGTGGCGGCGACCGTGACCGCGGCAAGCGTCCATTGATGGCTGAGGTGGTCGTACGATTGGCAGATGGCGTTGTGGTCACAGATGACAATCCCCGCGGTGAAGAACCACAGCAGATTTTTGCCGATATCCGTGCGGGCCTGAAAGCGCCGGAACAGGCCAGTTTTGTTTACGGTCGTGGTCAGGCCATCGCCCAGTTGATCGCCAGTGCCGAGGCCGCGGATGTGGTCGTTCTAGCCGGCAAAGGTCATGAGGACTACCAAGAGATCAAGGGCGAGCGGCAACCCTTCTCTGATCTGGACGAAGCCAGCAAAGCCTTGGCCGCATGGGAGGTGGCGCATGCTTAAAGCCTTGCGTTTGAGTGAAATCGCCGCGCCCTTGAGGGGGCGCCTGGTCGGTACGGACACGGCGTTTAATGCGGTGAGCACCGATAGTCGCGCGATTCAACCGGGTCAGTTGTTTATCGCGCTGACCGGCCCGCGTTTCGACGGCCACTCGTATTTGCATGAGGTGGCGCAGAAGGGGGCCGTGGCCGCTTTGGTCGAACGCGAGGTTGCCGGGGCACCGCTGCCGCAACTGGTCGTGCATGACACCCGTCAGGCGTTGGGGCAGCTCGCCGACCTGAATCGTCAGGCTTACCTCGGCCCCCTGGCAGCAGTCACCGGCTCCAGCGGCAAAACCACGGTCAAGGAAATGCTCGCCAGCATCCTGCGTGCGGGTGGCGCCGGGCTTGGTGGTCCGGTACTGGCTACCCGTGGCAACCTGAATAACGATCTTGGCGTACCGCTGACATTGCTCGAGTTGGCGCCGGAGCATGTCGGCGCGGTGATTGAGCTAGGTGCTTCGCGCCTTGGCGAAATTGCCTACACCGTTAATCTGGCCCGACCGCAAGTGGCGATCATTACCAATGCGGGCACCGCCCATGTCGGCGAGTTTGGTGGCCCGGAGAAGATCGTCCAGGCCAAGGGCGAGATCCTCGAAGGGTTGCCAGCAACGGGGGTCGCAGTTCTCAATCTGGACGATAAAGCGTTCGCGACCTGGCAGTTGCGCGCCAATGCTCGCAAGGTGCTGAGTTTCGCGCTGGATAACCTCGAGGCTGATTTCCGTGCCAGCGATTTGAGCCGGGATGCCCGCGGTTGCCAAGCGTTTACCTTGCATAGCCCAGCCGGCACGGCGCGAGTCCAACTCAATCTGCTCGGCGCGCATAACGTTGCCAATGCGCTGGCCGCTGCTGCCGCCGCCTTCGCCTTGGGTGTGCCGCTGGTCGGTATCGTCGCCGGGCTGGAAAGCGTGCAACCGGTCAAAGGCCGCGCCGTAGCGCAGCTGGCGACGAACAATATGCGCGTCATCGATGACAGCTACAACGCCAACCCGACCTCCATGTGTGCGGCCATTGATATACTCGCCGGCTTTTCCGGGCGCACCGTTCTGGTGCTCGGGGACATCGGCGAACTGGGCGATTGGGCCGAGCAGGGGCATCGCGACGTTGGTGCCTATGCCGCAGGCAAAGTGAGCGCCCTCTATGCCGTGGGGCCGCTGATGGCGCATGCCGTTACGGCATTTGGCTCCGCCGGTCGCCATTTCGCCGACCAGGCCAGCCTGATTGCAGCTCTGGGCGCCGAACAGGGCAATACCACCATTCTAATTAAGGGTTCGCGCAGCGCAGCGATGGAAAAAGTCGTCGCAGCTTTGTGCGGTACCAGCGAGGGGAGTCACTAAATGCTGCTGCTGCTGGCGGAGTATCTGCAACAGTTCTACAAGGGCTTCGCGGTCTTCCAATACCTGACCCTGCGTGGAATCCTGGGCGTGCTAACCGCTTTGGCGCTGTCGCTGTGGCTCGGCCCGTGGATGATTCGCACCTTGCAGATTCGCCAGATTGGCCAGTCGGTACGCAACGACGGCCCGCAATCGCACCTTTCGAAGTCCGGTACGCCGACCATGGGTGGCGCGCTGATTCTCTCGGCCATCGCCATCAGCACGTTGCTCTGGGCAGATCTGTCCAATCGCTATGTTTGGGTTGTGCTGATCGTTACGCTGCTGTTCGGTGGTATCGGTTGGGTTGACGATTACCGCAAGGTGATCGAGAAGAACTCGAAAGGTCTACCCAGTCGCTGGAAGTATTTTTGGCAGTCGGTGTTCGGTCTGGGCGCGGCGCTTTGCCTTTATATGACTGCACCGAGCGCAGTGGAAACCACCTTGATTCTGCCGGTCCTGAAGGATGTCAGCATCCCGCTGGGCATCGGCTTCGTGGTGCTGACCTACTTCGTCATCGTCGGCTCGAGCAACGCGGTCAACCTGACCGATGGTCTCGATGGCCTGGCAATCATGCCTACGGTGATGGTCGGCGGTGCGCTGGGGGTCTTCTGCTACCTGTCGGGTAACGTGAAGTTCGCCGAATACCTGTTGATTCCGTATGTGCCGGGCTCTGGCGAGCTGATCGTGTTCTGCGCCGCGCTGGTCGGCGCCGGCCTTGGCTTCCTCTGGTTCAACACCTACCCGGCCCAAGTCTTTATGGGCGACGTCGGTGCCTTGGCCCTGGGTGCCGCGCTGGGCACCATCGCGGTGATCGTCCGTCAGGAAGTCGTGCTGTTCATCATGGGCGGGGTGTTCGTCATGGAGACCCTGTCGGTGGTGATCCAAGTCGCCTCCTTCAAGCTGACCGGCAAGCGGGTGTTCCGCATGGCGCCGATTCATCACCATTTCGAACTCAAAGGCTGGCCGGAGCCGCGCGTCATAGTGCGCTTCTGGATCATCACCGTGATCCTGGTGTTGATCGGCCTGGCCACCCTGAAACTGCGTTAAGGACGAGGAGCCCATGAACCTGATCGCTTCTGACCACTTCCGCATCGTTGTCGGCCTCGGCAAGAGCGGCATGTCGCTGGTGCGCTTCCTCGCGCGCCAGGGCATCCGCTTTGCGGTCGCCGACACGCGCGAGAACCCGCCGGAGCTGACCACGCTTCGTGCGCAGTATCCGCAGGTTGAAGTGCGTTGTGGCGAGTTGGAGGTGGACTTCCTCTGCCGAGCCGACGAGCTCTACGTCAGCCCTGGTCTGGCGCTGGCCACTCCAGCGCTGCAACAAGCGGCCGCGCGCGGCGTCAAGTTGTTGGGCGATATCGAACTGTTCGTGCGCCACGCCAAGGCGCCGATCATTGCCATCACCGGCTCCAACGCCAAGAGCACGGTCACCACCCTGGTCGGTGAGATGGCCGCCGCCGCCGGTAAGAAAGTCGCTGTCGGCGGCAACCTCGGCACCCCGGCGTTGGAGTTGTTGCAGGATGATGTCGAACTCTATGTGCTCGAGCTGTCGAGCTTCCAGCTGGAAGCCACCGAGCAGCTGAATGCCGAAGTGGCCACTGTGCTCAATATCAGCGAAGACCACATGGATCGCTATAGCGGTCTGCCGGCCTATCACCAGGCCAAGCACCGGATCTTCCGTGGTGCTCGGCAAGTGGTGGTGAATCGTCAGGACGGCCTGTCGCGCCCGTTGATCGGTGAGCAAGTGCCATGCTGGACTTTCGGTTTGAACAAACCGGACTTCAAAGGTTTTGGTCTGATCGAGGAGGAGGGCGAGAAGTACCTGGCCTTCCAATTCGAGACGCTGATGCCGGTGCGCGAGCTCAAAGTCCGTGGCGCGCATAACCAGGCCAACGCTTTGGCGGCCTTGGCGCTTGGCCATGCGGTCGGCCTGCCGTTCGAGCCGATGCTGCAAGCGCTGCGTGCCTTCACCGGCCTGGCGCACCGCTGCCAATGGCTGCGTGAGCGGGCTGGGGTGAGCTATTACGACGACTCCAAGGCTACCAACGTAGGTGCCGCGCTGGCGGCCATCGAAGGTCTGGGTGCGGATATCACCGGCAAACTGTTGTTGGTGGCCGGTGGCGACGGTAAGGGTGCCGACTTCTCGGCCCTGCGTGCACCGGTGGCTAAGCATTGCCGCGCGGTGTTGCTGCTCGGGCGTGATGCGGAGCTGCTCGCCGCGGCCTTGGGCGCCGAAGACGGTCATGCTGCTGTGCCGTTGATTCGGGTGAAAACTCTCGACGAAGCGGTGCACAAAGCCGCCGAGCTGGCACAGGCCGGCGATGCCGTGTTGTTGTCGCCGGCCTGCGCCAGCCTGGATATGTTCAAGAACTTCGAAGAGCGCGGGCGCCTGTTTGCCCAAGCGGTGGGGGCGCTCTCCTGATGCTTGCGACACTGCTAGGCGTCCTGCGCCCTTACCCGTCGCCACTGTTTGGCCGACGCGGCATCGACCTGGATTTCCCGCTGCTGGCGGGTTGCCTGGCGCTGTTGGGCCTGGGGCTGGTGCTGATCACCTCGGCGTCCTCGGAAGTGGCGGCTGTGCAATCGGGCAATCCGCTCTACCACATGATCCGTCACCTGGTTTACCTCGTGCTCGGCATCGGCGCCGCGGGTCTGATGATGATCATTCCGTTGGCCACCTGGCAGCGCCTGGGTTGGCTGTTGCTGGTCGCGGCCTTCGGATTGCTGGTGCTGGTGTTGGTGCCAGGCATTGGCCGTGAAGTGAACGGCGCGATGCGCTGGATCGGCTTCGGTGCCTTTAACGTGCAGCCTTCTGAAATCGCCAAAGTTTTTGTGGTGATCTACCTCGCTGGTTATCTGGTGCGCCGCCAGGAAGAAGTCCGCGAGAGCTGGATGGGCTTCTTCAAGCCATTTATCGTGCTGCTGCCGATGGCCGGCCTGCTGTTGATGGAGCCGGACTTCGGCGCCACCGTGGTGATGATGGGGGCCGCGGCCGCCATGTTGTTCCTCGGTGGCGTGGGGCTGTTCCGCTTCTCCTTGATGGTGGCCTTGGCCGTTGGCGCGGTGTTCGTGCTGGTGCAGGCGCAACCCTACCGGATGGCGCGTCTGGTGACTTTCACCGACCCCTGGGCTGACCAGTTTGGCTCCGGCTATCAATTGACTCAGGCGTTGATCGCCTTTGGTCGTGGCGAATGGCTGGGTGTAGGCCTGGGCAATAGCATCCAGAAGCAGTTTTACCTGCCGGAGGCCCACACCGACTTCGTCTTTGCCGTGCTGGCGGAAGAACTGGGTCTGGTCGGTGCGCTGGCTACCGTTGGCCTGTTTGTCTTCGTCAGCGTGCGCGCCTTGTATATCGGGCTGTGGGCGGAGAAGGCCAAGCAGTTCTTCGCGGCCTATGTTGCCTACGGCCTGGCATTCCTCTGGATTGGTCAATTTTTGATCAATATCGGTGTGAACGTAGGTTTGTTGCCGACCAAGGGGCTGACCTTGCCGTTCCTGAGTTACGGCGGTAGCTCGCTGGTGATCTGTTGTGCCTGTCTCGGCTTGCTGCTACGCATCGAGTGGGAGCGGCGCACGGTGCTGGGTAGCGAGGATGTCGACTTCGTCGAGAGTGACTTTGTCGAAGACCTCCCCAAGAAAAACAGCCAGGCCGAGGAGGTCGTCCATGGCCGCTAACGTATTGATCATGGCGGGTGGTACTGGCGGGCATGTGTTCCCGGCTTTGGCCTGCGCGCGCGAGTTTCAGGCACGCGGCTATAACGTCCATTGGCTGGGTACGCCACGCGGCATCGAAAATGAGCTGGTGCCGCAGGCGGGTCTGCCGCTGCACCTGATTAAGGTCAGCGGGCTGCGTGGCAAAGGCCTGCTGGCGCTACTGAAAGCGCCGTTCAGCCTGATCCGGGCTTTGTTCCAGGCGCGCAAAATCGTCCGTAAGCTGCGCCCGGTGTGTGTGCTCGGGATGGGCGGTTATGTCACGGGGCCTGGTGGTCTGGCGGCGAAAATGGCCGGCGTGCCATTGATCATTCACGAGCAGAACGCCGTGGCCGGAACGGCCAATCGCAGCTTGGTGCGCTTCGCGACCCGCGTGTGCGAAGCCTTCCCGAATACGTTCGGCGCCTCGGCCAAGCGTCGTACCACTGGCAACCCGGTGCGTGAGGAGTTGTTTCTGGAAACACCGCGGCCTTCTTTGCAAAACCGTAAACCGCGCCTGCTGATACTCGGCGGCAGTCTTGGTGCCGAACCGCTGAACAAGCTGCTACCGGAAGCGCTGAGCGAAGTGCCGGTCGAGTTACGCCCGGAAGTGGTGCATCAGGCCGGCAAGCAACACGCTGAGGTCACGGCTGATCGCTACCGCGCCGCTGGCGTGCAGGCTCACGTCGCCCCCTTTATCCAAGACATGGCCGGCGCTTATGCCTGGGCCGACCTGGTGGTCTGCCGCGCTGGCGCGCTGACCGTCAGTGAACTGGCTGCTGCCGGGCTGCCGTCGATGTTGGTGCCCTTGCCGCACGCCATCGACGACCACCAGACCCGCAATGCCGACTATCTCGCGCGGGAGGGTGCTGCCTTCCTGCTGCCGCAAGCGACGACCGGTGCCGCCGATTTGGCCGAGCGCCTGACAGAGGTTTTGATGCATCCCGAACGACTGATCTATATGGCGAGCACTGCTCGCCGCCTGTCCAAGCCCGACGCCACCCGCACTGTGGTGGATATTTGTCTGGAGGTGGCCCGTGGTTGAGAGCCAGAAAGCCTTCCCACAACCGGAAATGCGCCGTATCCGCCGTATTCACTTCGTCGGCATCGGCGGCGCGGGCATGTGTGGCATTGCCGAGGTGTTGCTGAACCTCGGTTACCAAGTTTCCGGCTCCGACCTCAAAAGCTCGGCTGTGACCGAGCGCCTGGAGAATTTCGGCGCGCAAATTTTCATTGGGCACAGTGCCGAGAACGCCGAACATGCCGATGTGCTGGTGGTATCCAGCGCGGTGAATACCTCTAACCCGGAAGTCGCGACCGCACTGGAGCGCCGTATCCCGGTGGTGCCACGTGCGGAGATGCTGGCTGAGCTGATGCGCTATCGCCACGGTATCGCAGTCGCCGGTACTCACGGCAAGACCACCACCACCAGCCTGATCGCCTCGGTGTTCGCTGCCGGTGGTCTGGATCCGACTTTCGTTATCGGCGGGCGTCTGAATGCCGCAGGCACCAACGCCCAGCTTGGCACCAGCCGCTATCTGGTGGCGGAAGCCGATGAGAGCGATGCGAGCTTCCTGCATCTGCAACCGATGGTCGCCGTGGTCACCAACATCGACATGGACCACATGAGCACCTACGAAGGCGACTTCAATAAACTGAAGAAAACCTTCGTCGAATTCCTCCACAACCTGCCCTTTTATGGCCTGGCCGTGGTCTGTGTGGATGACCCGGTGGTACGTGAAATCCTGCCGCTGATCGCTCGTCCAACGGTGACCTATGGCACCAGCGAAGACGCTGACGTGCGTGCCATCAATATTCGTCAGGACGGCATGCTGACTTACTTCACCGTGCTGCGCGCCGGGCGCGAGCCGTTGGCGGTCTCGGTCAATATGCCGGGCAATCACAACGTTCTGAACGCCTTGGCCACTATCGCCATCGCCACCGATGAAGGTATCAGCGACGAAGCCATCGTCCAGGGCCTCTCGGGTTTCCAAGGGGTCGGTCGACGCTTTCAGGTCTACGGCGAGCTACCTGTCGATGGTGGGAGCGTGATGCTGGTCGACGATTACGGCCACCACCCACGTGAAGTCGCGGCGGTAATCAAGGCGGTTCGTGGCGGTTGGCCGGAGCGCCGTTTGGTGATGGTGTACCAGCCGCACCGCTTCAGCCGTACCCGTGACCTGTATGAGGACTTCGTCCAGGTGTTGGCCGACGCCAACGTCCTGTTGCTGATGGAGGTCTACCCGGCTGGCGAAGAGCCTATCCCCGGGGCGGACAGCCGGCACCTGTGCCACAGCATCCGTCAGCGTGGCCAACTCGACCCGATCTATATCGAGCGCGGCGTGGAACTGGCGCCGCTGGTTAAACCAATGCTGCGCGCCGGCGACATCCTGCTCTGCCAGGGTGCCGGTGATATCGGTGGCTTGGCCCCACAACTGTTGCAAAGCCCGTTGTTTGCTGGTGGTGCCGGTGAGTCGGCCACCGCAAGGAAGTCCAAATGAGTCGCGAATTGAAATCCAACCTGGCCCCACAGGCTTTTGGCCGTGTTGCCGTACTGTTCGGCGGCAAGAGCGCCGAGCGCGCGGTATCGCTGAAGTCCGGCAATGCCGTGCTGGAGGCGCTGCAAAGTGCCGGTGTGGATGCCTTCGGGATCGACGTTGGGGATGATTTCCTGCAGCGCCTGGTCAGCGAGAAGATCGATCGCGCCTTTATCGTGCTGCACGGTCGTGGTGGTGAAGACGGCAGCATGCAGGGCCTGCTCGAGTGCCTGGAAATCCCCTACACCGGCAGCGGTGTGTTGGCTTCGGCGTTGGCGATGGACAAGCTGCGCACCAAGCAGGTGTGGCAAAGCCTCGGGCTGTCGACACCGCGTCATGCGGTGCTGGCGAGCGCGGCTGACTGCCACTCGGCTGCTGCGGAACTGGGCTTCCCCTTGATCGTCAAACCGGCCCATGAAGGTTCCAGTATCGGCATGGCCAAGGTGAACGACGTCGACGAATTGATTGTCGCCTGGCAGGCCGCCAGCACTTACGACTCCCAGGTTCTGGTCGAGCAGTGGATTCATGGCCCCGAGTACACCATCGCCGTACTGCGCGATGAAGTGTTGCCGCCGATTGGCCTGGGCACGCCGCGCACGTTCTACGACTACGACGCTAAGTACCTGGCTGCGGATACCCAGTACCGCATTCCCTGTGGTCTGGATGCCGCGAAAGAGCAGGAGCTGAAAGATCTGACCGCGCGCGCTTGTGAAGCCGTGGGTATCCAAGGCTGGGCGCGCGCGGACGTGATGCAGGATGCGGCGGGCAAGTTCTGGCTGCTGGAAGTGAACACGGTACCGGGCATGACCGATCACAGCCTGGTTCCCATGGCCGCTCGCGCCGCCGGTCTGGATTTCCAGCAGTTGGTGCTGGCGATTCTGGCCGACAGCGTTGAGGCGCGAGGTTAAGACCATGCACGGCGCCACGATCCGTCATCAGCAACCCGCCACCGGCCGCGTCTCACCGCGCAAGCCGGCGCAGCGGGGTGCCAGTCGGATGGTGGCGAAGGAACCGTTGTCGGTGCGCATGCCGAAGCCGAACTTTGGCCTGATCAAGCGTTTGCTCTGGCCGCTTTTACTGTTGGCGTTGGGCTTTGGCACCTACGAGTTGGCGCAGCGCTTGCTGCCCTATGCCGACCGGCCAATCACCAAGATCAACGTTGACGGCGAGCTCAGCTACATCAGCCAGCAAGCCGTGCAGCAGCGTATCGCACCTTACGTGGCGGCGAGTTTCTTCACCGTCGATCTCGCCGGCATGCGCGCAGAGCTGGAGCAAATGCCCTGGATCGCCCATGCCGAAGTGCGCCGGGTCTGGCCGGATCGCGTGTCCATCCGTCTGGAAGAGCAACTGCC
>JBOICE010000257.1:0-2125 GCA_050739815.1 Pseudomonas sp.
GACTTGACGCTCCGCAGGCCGCCGCCCAGCTAACGATCCGACCGAACCCGAGCCCGTCCCGGACTTCGACTTCGACCAGAGCCACGGCGCCTGAGGCGCAGCCGCGCCCGCCAGCCCGCTCCCGCCCCGCCGGCGGCCCATCTCCCTATCGCCTCGAGCCGAACCGCCAGGGCAGACCTGCTTCACACCGCTCCTGTTCGCACCCGCCAACGGGTCCACCTGCCGCCAACGGACCGAACATGGCGTTTGGATTTCCTATCCCCTGCCAGTGGCAAACTCGGCCGTTTCGGGCGCAAGGCGCAGAGCGCCACACTGCCCGATTTCATCGATACCGCGCTGCGCCTCGAGATGGGACTGACCACGCCACTACACCCGCAGGAAGCACATCCAGCATCTGTGCCTTTGCCTGCGGGCGCTGACCCAACCGGAGAGCCGGAGATCAACAGCATGGCGCTGGATCGGCTGGCGGACTTTGTGCGCTTCCTGGCGCCGCCCGCGCGCCGCGCGCAGGACTCGGACGCTAGCCGCGCCCACGATTTAACCCAGGCCATCCTGCTGCACGGCGGCGAAGCGACGCTCGTGCGCGAGCGCTTCCAGAAACTATCGCAACTTCAGCAGAACGACCTGATTCAGTTCTTGCGAACACTCTGGGGAGGGCGCTGTCGAGCAAGCAGGCCACCTTCACCACCGCTTCAAGCGTCGGAGCTGACTGGCCACGCTCGACGTGCTACTGACAACCGCTCCCAGGGTTCGCGCTCCGTCCACCGGCGTCGCGCCGAACAACGGCAGGACACTGCCGCCAATCGCGGCGACTTCCCAATCCACTGGCGACCCGCTCCTCAGCCCCCAGGCCGGGTCGTAACCCGCGTTTGTAAGATCCGGAATGTCGAGGCTCCAATTCACGGGTGTGTTGCCGAAGTAGCCCGCTGTGGTGGTCACCCCGACAGAGTTCGCGTTCTGCGAGAACTCCGCGTTCGCGGCGCCACTGTACGCGGCCTGTGACGCGAGTTGGGCGCGCAGCCGAAGGTATGGACTCGTGCCGGCGCTTGTGACCTGCGGTGGGTTGAGTGCCGGACCGAAGGTCACTGTGTCTGCTACATACGAATGATGAAGCACGATCGCCACGCGGGCCGACGTGCCATTGGCTGGCGCTGCAACGACCTGGATGGCGTGCAAATCACCCGGCCGCAGGAGCGAGTCGGGCACGCCAACGCCCCCGACACCGATCGCACCGCCTGGCCGTTCGAGGTACGGCGCGGACGACCCGTTCACAGTGACGAACGACATCGTGGCGGAAGTCTGATCGCCGGCGAGGTTGTTCGTCGTAATGAACCCCGTCACCGGGACGAAAAACTCCGGGCCGCTGAAATTCAGTACCGGAATGCTGCCCGCGTACGTGACGTCACGCCGGAGAATCATCCGTGCAATGTTCCTGATACCACTCGCGTTGACGTTGGTCGCCGTGGCGATGAGATCGCGCCGTCCGGGCGGCACTTCATTTAGCGTGAAGCTGAGCCCTTGGGGAATTGGGAGCTCTGCGAACGCGCCGCCCACTGAGACTGTCGCGAGGGGCGTGGCGATGCCCGTGAGGGTTCCCGAAAGTTGCTGCGTTCCCGTAGACGAATTGAGACCGGCGCACATGCTACCGAGCGCCAGCGCAGTGATGTCGCCACGACTTCCGTAGAACACGGAGGTGCCGAAGTCCGCTCCGTTGCGTCTCACCAGGGCGACGCCGCCCGTCGCTCCTACGGCGAACGTGAACGTGTTATTCGGCCCTGGCGTGATGCGCGTCCACGCGCCTGTTCCACTCTGGGCGGCAAACCAGATGGGCACTCCGCTCGGATCGCAGCTCGCGAAGCTGAGCGCGACATTGCTGCTGCCGCCGGGTGCTGGGGTAACCTGAACGTTGAGCCTGGTCGTCTGGCTCGGCACGCCGGACGCAGTGGCGGTGATCGTGACGGGATAGTTGGCGGCGGCGACCGAGGATGTTGCAGCGATGCTGATCGTAGCGGTGGTGTCGGTGGCGCCCGCCGTGTTCGCGCCGATCGTCACACCGCTCGGCGCTCCGCTCGATGTAAAGGTGACGGTGCCCGCGAACCCATTGGAACGTTTGATGGTGGCCGTC
>JBOICE010000258.1:0-7540 GCA_050739815.1 Pseudomonas sp.
TGGCTTGGTCTGCGGCGCTGCACCAGCCTGCGCTCTCTCGATGGTTTGCGCATTCAGGGAATGGGTGGTCAGCCCAGCGCTCCAGTGCGCGCCCTGCAACTGCCAGTTGAGGATGCGCCTTTTAATCGGCAGCGCCCGCTAAGCACAGCGAAGCGCAGTAACAGCCACAGGCTCGTTCGGCGGACGAGCAGAGAAAAGCCATTACAGGCTATAAATCGCAATTTTCATGCTGTAAAATAGCATTTTTAGCCTGTTTATAGCGCTGAACTGTCTAGTGCAGCACTTTCAACTCGGACTAGCGTTTATCGTCTGACCCGCACAGAGCAACCGGAACAGCAAAAAGTCGGCTTCAGCCATGCCTCTACAGGTAAAACACCTTACAACTTTGCAAAACTGTACTGGTCATTCGTTCCCATAGGTTACAAACCTGCTCAAAAAGTCAGAAATACAGATGAATAAATGCCTTGTTTTGGTGCAAGCCAGTACAGTTGCTTCGATAAGTAACAAAACAGTCCCCAAATAAGTGCACGCCGACCAGCACAATTTAGAACAACTGTGACTACAGGCTCAGGTGTTACAGGAGGATCATAGCCTCAAGTTAAATAACCAGCCCCGCCACAAGCGGAAGGATGTACACCATGGAACGTACCCTCAGTTCCGACCTGTTCTTCGACAACACTTCGTCCAACGCTCAAGCCGCTATGCCGCTGCGCGTACTCTCCAACCTGCTACTGTGGCAGCGGCGGATCTCCAGCCGCCACCAATTGGCACGCCTGGATTCGCGCCTGCTGGCCGACGCGGGCATCAGCGAAGCACAACGCTACGCCGAATTGAGCAAACCGTTCTGGCGTTAAGCTGCATCAGGCTGGGCTAGCAACACAGCATCAGCCACCCGAACAGTACAAACAAAACCCGCCGCAGATTACTGCCGGCGGGTTTTGTCGTTATGGGCCCAAGTATTTACGGGTTGCAGCACAGCTCAATCCACAAGCAACCAGTACAGTTCATAAAAACCTGCAACTGCTCAGACACAATTCTCCTGCACTGTGACTGCAAGGGCGGCTCGCCAAACGAGACTATGGTTCCCCATACCCCAACCCCGCGATGACGCGGGAAGGACAGTGCCATGGAACGCACAGTAAGCCACGCCGCTCTCACCCGCTCCCCAGCAAAACCCCTTGGCGCCTGGCCACTTCGGCTGCTCGCCTGCTTCAGCCTCTGGGCTCAGCGCGCCCGCACGCGCCGGCAACTCGCCCAGCTGGATGAGCGCCTATTGGCCGACGCAGGTATTAGTAGCGGCGAACGCCTGGCCGAGCTGGACAAGCCCTTCTGGCGTTGAACCCGCCTAGCGCGTGCGGTGCAGGCTGAGCTAGGCTAATACCGATACCCACGAGGCCCGAGTTGGCCTCGTCTTTCGCATACCTAGAGGAGTTCCGCCATGTCCCGTCTGCGCCTGCTTAGCGCCGCTGCCTTACTGGCCGTTGCCACCAGCGCTTCGGCCACCAGCTTCGTGGTCACCACCGACGCCGTAGTCGGCGCACTGGGGGCCACCTCGGATGCCACCTCTGACGTCTCATCCTCATTCAATGACGACAAGATTGTCCGCGCGGCCAGAGATGACGCCGCCAGCTTCGTCGCCAGCCAAGGCCAGATTCGTGGCGTGCAGCTTGAGGCCGCTTTACAGCACATCCGTCAACAAGCACCGCAACTGCGCGCCAGCAGCGACATGCAACTGGCACAGTCAATTCTCACGCTCTGACCTGACGATCCTTTGGCCATAGACACGGACGCCTAGACTTACACCTCAGCGTTCGCTGTTCCTCGCCGCCCTGTCGCTGGCGGCCGGGGTACTGGCTGACACTCCCCGCCCTCGCCTACGGGTGCAACAGCCGCAGCAAGAACCACGCAACGGCCTGTTGTTGGCTGCCGTCATTCTCGTTTACTGAAACTCCTCTCTGGCTCTGCCGCATTCATTCCGTTAGCCTTTGCGCCCGAAATCTGGCCGGCGCCGCCAATGCACGCCGCAGCGAGTGACATCACACCGCGCTGGAACTGGCGCAGGCCATACTCGTCCAATCCACCACGAGTCCTTGTGTAAACCGGAGATTTCCATGCGTAGCCCGCTGACTATCGCAGCCCTCGCCCTGCTTATCGCCGCCGGAAGCGCCCAGGCCCAGACCTTGGTCGCGACCAGCAACATCATTGTTCGCGCGTTTGGCCGCACCATTGACTTCACCTCGGACACCACCACTTCGATCCGCGACTCCAAATTAGTCCTCGAAGCCCGCGACGACGCCGCCAGCTTTGTCGCCAGCCGAGGCGCTATCCGCGGCGCGCAACTGGAAGCCGCCTTCGACACCCTCCGCACCCGCGTGCCTGAAGCACGCGACGCCAGTGATCGAGTCTTGGCCGAAGCCATTCTCGCGCTGTGAGACTTGTCGGCGTCTGGCTGCTGGCTGCGGCGTTACTGCTGAGCGCTACCAGCGCCCTGGCCAGCCTGCGCTTAGCGCTGGACAGCGCAGCGCTCAGCGATAGCGAGCGACAAGCCAGCCAGGCCTTGCTCGATGAGGCGTACAGCGCCTTGCCGCCGCGCGTCATCGAACAACTGGATCGGCGCGTGGAAATTAGCTGGAGCACCGACTTAGCGGCCAACGCCTATGGCCGCGCCATCCGCCATGACGCCCTGGTGCTGAACGCCAAGCTGCTGCCAGCCTTGGTCGATGGCTCCGCAGCCAGCCAAAAGACCGATCGCCCACACGGCTCCGTGCGGCGTGAGCTGTTGGCCACCGTACTGCATGAACTGACTCACCTCTATGACCGCGCCCATGTCTGGCCGCCGGTCGAAAAAATCCTCCTGCAGCGCTGCCAACAGCAAGCCTCCAGCCTCGGCGAAATCGGCCTGCCGGATAACTGCCGCGGCCAGACAGAGCGCCGCTTTACCCTCAGCGATGATCCGCGCCTGCTCGATCTGGCCGGTTGGGCCCAATACGTTGGCCGCCGCGGCGAACGCGAGCAGAGCAATCGCCAAGTTGCGCGCAGCCCGGACAGCTACGAGCTGAGCAACCCGCGCGAGTTCGTCGCGGTGAACATGGAGTACTTCCTCCTCGACCCCGCCTACGCCTGCCGGCGCCCGGCGCTGTATCGCTATTTCCGCGCACACTTCGACTGGGCACCCAGCACCGCACAACCCTGTGCGCCAGCCTATGCCTACCTGAACGCCGGTCGTGATTTCGCCCGCCAGCCGCTCGGCAAACTCGACCCGGAGCGCGTCTATGCCGTCGACTTCCTGCTGGCCGAAGCCAATGACCAATGGGTCAGCCGTTGGGGCCACAGCATGTTGCGCCTGGTCATCTGCGCGCCGGGCCGCCCGCGTGGGCCGGACTGTCGGCTGGATCTCGATCGGCACTTGGTGCTGTCCTACCGCGCCTTCATCGGCGACGTGCAGCTGTCCAGTTGGGACGGCCTGACCGGCGCCTACCCTTCACGGCTATTTGTCCTGCCGCTCAGCCAGGTCATCGAGGAGTACACCAAGGTCGAGCTGCGCAGCCTCGCCTCGGTGCCATTGAAATTCTCGCGGCAAGAACTGGAAGCGCTGGTCGAACGTGCCGCCGAGCAGCACTGGAGCTATGACGGCAATTACTACTTCCTGTCGAATAACTGCGCGGTGGAAACCCTCAAGCTGCTGCGCAGCGGCAGCGCGCGCGGGGAGCTGAACAGCCTCGACAGCATCCTGCCCAACGGCCTGCTGGACGTGCTGGAAGGCCGTGGCCTGGCCGACCGCAGCGTACTCAACGACCCCAAGGAAGCGCTGCGCCAGGGCTATCGCTTCGACTCCTTCCGCGAGCGTTATCAGGCCATGTTCGTGGTGCTCAAGGAGCACCTGCCAATCCCCCAGGAACAGGTCGATGACTGGCTAGCCCTGGCCGCCAGCGCACGCCGGCCTTGGTTCGCCCAAGCCGACCTGCGCACTAGCGCTGCCTTGTTATTACTGGAGCAGGCGGCACAACGTCGCCAGCTGCTGCTGGCCCAGGATGAACTGAAGCGCCGCTATCTGAGTGGCCGCGAGCAGCGCGATGGCAGCGTCGACAAAGCCGGTGGCACCCTGGAAAAAATCCTCGCCAGCAGTGGCTTCCTCAGCCGTCCGGCGGAGCTCTTGGAGGGTGGCTACGGTTTACCGCAAGCCGCCGAATGGCAGCACCTGGAGCAGGCAAGCAGCAGCCGCCAAGTGCAGCTACGGCAACTGAGCGATGACCTCGACCATGAAGTCCGCGCCCTCTTGGAGCCCGCGCGCCTGGCCGAGTTGGAAGCCGGCGAAGCCAACCTGAAACGGCTCGGCGAGCACCTGCGCGCACTGCATAAGGCCTCGGGCGGGCTGGTGTTGCCCTAGGGCGATTACTGCACCCAGCGCCTTGCCCTACGACAAGTCCTCCTCACCCTCCTCCGGTAGCCGCTCATCCAGATGCAGCCAGGGCAGGCGGCTTTTCACCCAGATGTGGCGATCGGCCGGCGCCTGCTCCGGGTGGTCGAGGGTGGCGATGGTGATATCCAGGGTTTGCGCGCTCAACGTGGTGAACAGCGTCAGATGGGCGCCGCAGTTCGGACAGAAGCTGCGCGTGCAGCTCGCCGAAGAGAGGTATTCGGCGGGCGTGCCGGCGGTCCACTGAAAGGCCTTTAGCGGCACCGTTATCCAGGTGGTGACGATGCCGCCGGTGGTACGCCGGCAGATCGAACAGTGGCAGTGGGCGATATCTTCAAGGGGCGCGCGGAACTGGTAACGCAACGCGCCGCAATGGCAACCGCCGCTGTGCAGATCATTCATGGCTCACCTCCGCAATAGAGCGCTTTAGCCTACTACTGGCTTGAGACTATTACGCATCTCGACCTTGCGCCGCCGCCGTCCGCTCACGAAGATGTGCGCCTGTTACTGGGGGTGCACGTGATCGATCTGTTGCTGGCCTTGTGGCCGTTGTTTGCCTTGATAGTCGGCGGTTACGCCCTGCGCCGCTGGGACTTCCCCGGCGAGGCATTCTGGCCCGCGGCCGAGCGCCTCAACTACTTCATCCTGTTTCCCGCCCTGCTGTTCAGCAGCCTGGCCAGCGCACCGCTGGATAACCCGGCGCTGCCACGACTGGCCATGGCCGTGATGCTCGGCCTGGGTCTGGCCTGGCTCGCGCTGTTGCTGGTCAAGCGCCTGCGCGGCTGGTCGGCCGGGCGCTTCGGCGCCATCACCCAAGGCATCCTGCGCTTCAACACCTACCTCGGCCTGGCGGCGGTCGCCAGCTTGTTCGGCAAACAGGGGCTGACCCTCGCCGCCTTGATGCTGGCGCTGATGGTGCCGACAGTGAATGTCATGTCGGTCTGGGCACTGACCGCCGAACGCGGGGTCAACCTGCGCGCGTTACTGCTGCCGGTACTGAAAAACCCGCTGATCCTGGCCTGCATCACCGGCGCGCTGGCCAATCTCAGCGGCCTCGGCCTACCGGGTGGCACGGATCGCCTGCTCGGCTTGCTCGCCGCCGCCAGCCTGCCGCTCGGTCTACTCTGCGTCGGTGCCGCGCTGCGCCCGCAAGAGCTGACGGGCGAAGTCCCGACACTGGCCTGGAACTGCTCGCTACGGTTGTTGGCGATGCCGCTGCTGGCTTTCGCGGCGGCCCGCCTAGTTGGCCTGCCACCGATGGAAAGTGGCGTGCTGGTGCTGTTCTTCGCCCTGCCCACCGCGCCCACCGCCTATGTGCTGACGCGCCAGCTCGGCGGCGACAGCCACCTGATGGCAGGCATCATCACCCTGCAGACGCTGCTGGCGGCCGGCAGCCTGCTGCTGGTTCTGCTCTTGCTGGGCAGCGCCGGATAAAGCCTGCTTCAGGTGGCCGACTGCTCTGTGCGCTCGGCGGCCTGGCCGAGCAGCCAATCGATCAGCTCGCGCAATTGCGGTGCAGGATCGGGGCGCTCCGGGTAGACCAGGTAATAGGCCGCGCCCGTGCGGACCTTGAGCTCGAAAGGGGTGACCAGCCGCCCAGCGCTGAGGTCCTCACCGATCAACGCCCAATCGCCGATGGCAACCCCCGTACCCTGCGATGCGACCGACATGGCCAGGTCCAGCGTGTCGAAATGCTGGCCTTTGCCGATGTTGTTGACCTTGGTGCCGGCAACCTTCAGCCAGGTTTCCCAGTCGCGCTGATCGCGGGTCGGGTGCAACAGCATGTGCTGCTCCAGATCGGCCAGGGTCTTGAGCGGTACCGGGCCCGTCATCAACTGCTGCGAGCAGACCGGCGTGAGCTGCTCATCGAACAGGTGGTGGGCAACCACTGAGTTGCCGGGAGGCGCGCCATAGACCACGGCGGCGTCGAACTCCTCGCGGCGAAAATCGACCGTATGCTGCACTGTAGTAGTCAGCTCTACCGGCACATCCGGGCGCACTGCCTGCCAGTGCAACAGGCGCGGCAGCAGCCAGCGCATCACACAGGTGGGTGCCTTGAGTTGCAGCGCTTCGCGTTTCGCCCCTACCTGCTCGACCGCCTCGTCGATCAGGGCGAACACCTGCTGGATGCGCGGGAACAGATCCCGCCCCTGGGTCGTCAGGCTCAACCCGCGCGCCTGGCGCTGGAACAGCGGATAACCCAGGTGGCTCTCGAGGCCGGCAATCTGCCGACTCACCGCGCCCTGGGTGATGTGCAGCAGATCGGCAGCCCGGGTGAAGTTGCAGCACTGGGCCGTGATCAGAAAGGTGTGCAGAGCAGGCAAAGGGGGAAGGCGTTTCATGGGTGCCCAGGCATGAGGTGAGGACATGCCTAGTATGACAAATTTTGCGTTGTCACAGCGGCTCGCCGGCAGTTCCAATTGCGCCTTCTCTGCGCTTTATCCCGCCCCGCGGCAAGCTCCACGGCCCCCTCAGACCCTGGGCCGAGCGCCGGGCGGCCGGCGCAGAACCCTAGGCACAGAACAGGACAGAGAAGATGGCGACATGCGGCGAAGTATTGGTGCGATTACTCGAGCGCTACGGCGTTGAGCAGGTGTTCGGCATACCGGGCGTACACACTGTCGAGCTGTATCGCGGGCTTGCCCGGTCGAGCATCAACCATGTCACGCCCCGCCACGAACAGGGTGCCGGCTTCATGGCCGATGGCTACGCGCGCACCAGCGGCAAACCGGGGGTGTGCTTCATCATCACCGGCCCCGGCATGACCAATATCGCCACGGCCATGGCCCAGGCCTATGCCGACTCGATCCCGATGCTGGTGATCTCCAGCGTGCAGGCGCGCAGCCAATTGGGCGGCGGGCGCGGCAAGCTGCACGAGCTGCCGTCGCAAAGCAACCTGGTCGCCGGCTTCTCTGCGTTCTCGCACTGCCTGATGTCGGCGGCCGAACTACCGGCCGTGCTGGCCCGTGCCTTTGCCGTGTTCCAGGCCGCTCGGCCGCGCCCCGTGCATATCGAGATTCCGCTCGACGTGCTGGTGGAAGAGGCCGATGCGCTGCTCGCCAGCCAGCCCGTCAGCGTGGCGAAAGCCGGCGCCGGCCCAGCCGCCATCGCGCAAATGACCCG
>JBOICE010000259.1:0-6371 GCA_050739815.1 Pseudomonas sp.
AATCCGACCACGCGCAAATCTTGTCTTGCCTAACCGACGATGTTGAGTGGGAAATGCCGGGCGCATTTCATCTCGTTGGCAAGGACGCGTTTGACAACGAAATAGAAAACGACGCCTTTGTGGGCAGCCCAACCATCACCATTACCGGATGGTCGAAGAGAACGATGTCGTCATCGCAGAGGGGGCGGTTCGAGCCAAGAAAAAGGAGGGCGGTTTTCTCAGCGCAGTATTCTGCGACGTTTTTGCCATGAAAAATGGAAAAATCCAGAGGCTTACGACTTACCTGACCGAGGTGAAATAAAGAGTTGCCAAGCACTTGGACTTCCGAAGTCGGCCGTACCAGGGAGCTGGTAGCTGGTCAACGAGGGGGATACGAGCAGGAGCTTGGCGAAAGCCGCGACCAGGTTCGGCATGAGGTACTTTTTGTCTGCACCCCTGCGTGAGCGTGGTCAACACCAGCAGCCTGGTCAGCAAAGTGCTCGTCCAACCTGGCGTTTGGCAAGCTGACGCCCAAGCCTTCGTTCGGGCAGAACACGACAGGCGCGCAGGTCCGAAAGCGACCGCTGGATCAAATGAATAAGCAGTGAATTCGACCTGGCTTGTGAAGCTGGTTGGCCAAGCTGAGTTCGGCAGGCATTGCTCCATGGGCAGATGGGCTGCTCGTTGCTATATTTTTTATAGCTCCTAGCGCCCATCCCGTATGGGCTAGTGGCCATTTTTTGCATTGAAAGCCAAGTTCCCAGCAAATCGGATACCTCGACGAAGCCACACAATTTTTTTGGTGAACATTTACCCTCTGCACTGGCATTTATTCGCTTGAAAGCCTGCCATTGCTGATTTGATCGCCCGTTTACCGGCATGATGTTTGTTGCCGAGTGTTAATAGGCTTGTGACTTCTGAATGGCGACTCTTATTCCTTCAATCGGTACATGCGTCTCGCGCATGACCAGTGGCGAAAACCGTCGAGTTCAAAGTCATGGGCTAGGTTTGCGAGCGTCAGGCGAAAACGGTCTAAACGTTAACAATCAGTAATCGGCGACGGAGTCCCAATGGCATCAGGATCATTCAACGAGTTTCGCTACAACATCGGTCAAAACCGGTCGTTGGCACCATCATCCAATTGCAGACGTTCAAATCAAAGAGCGGAACACACTCAGCAGAAGGTATTTGAAACTGGCCGTGATCCAATACAACCTCCTCTTGAGCCGGATAAACACACTGGGAGGGAATACTGATGGACAAGTTCAAAGTGACGATGACACTGGGCAGCCCCATCGTCAGCAACGGAGGTTACATGACCCTGGATGCACTTCTGGCAGCGCTCATCTTTGACCAAACCAGCGACCTGGAGCAGGCCCACACCGCCGTCCCACTGGTGAACACTGATGGTCTATGGCACGGAAGTGCGGCCATTGTCGAAAAAACGGATGTGGGCCGAGTGAGCTTCGTGGCAAACCTGCAAGCCACGCACGACCTTGACCTGAACCTCATCGCAAAGAACAAGCAAGGCAATGCCCATACCGCAATCGGTCTTACCCGTCGCCGAGACTTTGGCGCTGTGATGAACAGCTACAAGATCTTCACCGCTCCGTCCATTACGTGGTACGCGCAGGGCGATGCCGAGGCTGTTGAGCTTTTGCTGCGTGACGTGGCGTTCATCGGCAAGCGTCGTGCCAGCGGCTACGGTCAGGTGATGGGCATCAGCGTGGAGGCCGACGAACTCGATGGCGTGACCGGCTTTTTCGGTGAACCCCTGCGCCCCGTGCCTGTTACTTTGTTCCAAGGCAATGACACGGCTCTCAGAGCCGATGCCGCCTGGCGGCCTGCATACTGGCACCCCGCCAACCGCGCCATCTGTTTCGTTCCTGAGGGGGTCTGATGAGCACATTCGAGTTCTTCAACGCAAACTTCGGTCGGCACTTGGTCAGTCAGGAGGGCGACCCCCACGTGGCCACCTATCGCGCCTTGTCCAGTAACCACCGGCTCTCTAAAGGCACCATGGGGCGCTTGGCCTCGGGCTGGGCCATCGTGCGCCCGGGTACTTCCAGCGTCCAACTCAAGCTGGCGGCCGCTGGCCTCCACTTCGACGAACGGACTCGGGTGGAGGCGTTCATGGACGAACTGGAGCGGTGGGATGGGAAAGAAGCACGCATCTTCCTGATGTTCGACAAGGCCCCCGTTCCTATCGCCAACCTGTTCATGACGGTGGACCGTCGAGCCATCCGTATCTGTTCGCCCGCAGGCGTCGAGACGTTCAACCTCGACCAGGAGCCGCCCGTGGATGCTGGCGGTATCCAGAAAGTCATCTGGAAAAGGAGAAGCGCAGCATGATGGACCATAAGATCCCCAAACCAGAAAAAATCTCCGGCTATTCCTTGCACCGCATGGTCGCTGCCCTGGTGGATGGCGCGCCAGCACTGTTCGCCGACAACGGTGACCATATCGTGGTCCGTACCGCCAAGCCCATCACCAATACGGGCCGCCGCCTCAAGTCTCCTGCCGCCGGTGACGTGATTGGCTTCGAGCTGAAAGCCTCGGTGGCCGCCCGTCGTGGCGGGAAAAACATTTACCCTGAACTTCACGACTGGCGCACCCGGCGTGAATGGCTGGACGCCCAAGGTCAAAAGCATGGTTTTGAGGTGCTGGCGGTCCACGTCAACGGCGACCGAGAAAGTGTTACCGCAAGTGGCGGAAGAACCTTCTGGATCGACGCCAGCCAGTTCACGGGTATCTTCAAAATCACCGACCCTGAGAAGTTCTCACAGGCCCTCACCACCGGCATCGGCCGCGTGGGCAAAGCCTTCGGTATGGGCATGTTGGTCATCTAAGTTGCACACCACAAGGAAATTTCAAATGAACCAGACCATCGTCATCAAAGCCACCATCACAACCGTGGGGCCGTTGTCCATCAAGATGCCCAAGCCCGAAGGCGGCCGCGAAAACGGATTTGACAACTTCCCCGTCATGACGCGAGGCGTGGACGAAGCGGGCACCAAGCTGCAAACCGGCTACCTGCCCGCCACCACTTTGCGGGGTTTCCTTCGACGCGCCGTCACTTTGTGCAACATGCGCACGGCGGCGGCGGCTGGCATGCCCTACAGGCTGCCTCAGGTCTACAGCGAAATGATCGGCCAGGACGCAGCGAGCGAGAAGCAGGCGGGTGACATTGACTTGCTGGCTTTGCGACAGGCACGCGAGGCTAGCCCGGTGCTGGACCTGTTTGGGAGCGGTCTGGGTATCAAGTCCCGGTTAAAGGTGAGCCACTTCCTGCCTCAGCTCAATGTGCTGCCCGATGTCTTTACGGGAGTTCGCAAAGACCTGGACGACACCGAAGAGGCCTTGGACCTGATGGAACAGTCAGACATGAATGCCTTCTTGGGACGCAGCGAGAGCAACAACAAGCGCGCGGCGGCGGCGGCTCTGGTCAAGCAGCTTGAGACCCAGGTCAAGCGTCTGGAGAAAAAAGGCGAACCCGTGCCCGAAGACATGGCCAAAGCCCTGGATGTTGCCAAGGCCGGAATGGGGAAGTTCAAGGATGCGATGGGCGACATGCAAAACAGCACCCGCACCATCGTCCAGCACTATGCGTTGCCAGCGGGGCTTGAGCTGTCAGGGCGTATCGTGATCGAAAAAGCCCGCGACCGAGACCTTGAGCTATTGGACTACAGCCTGGACCAGTTAAGCCTCAAGCCCGTCTTGGGCGCGCACAGCGCGCGAGGCTGTGGAGAAATCGCGGGCACGTTCCAGTTTTTTGACGGGGATGGCAAGCTATTGAAAACCGTTGCTGTGGGTGACTACAAATCAGCCCGGGTGACCCATTTTTCTGCGGCTGAATGAGGATAAAACACAACCTATTCAATGATTTGTAGAAGTGCAGTTCAAGCCGCCCTGTTATGGGATGGCTACTAGAAGTACAAGCAGGTCCGGGATGCGCTCTACGATGTTCAAGCCGCCCTGTTATGGGATGGCTACTAGAAGAAGCCCGGTGCGTACTACCTGCGCCATGTGGTTCAAGCCGCCCCCCTGTTATGGGATGGCCACTAGAAGCTGCCCGTGGCGCCGACAAAGGCGCGAATAGTTCAAGCCGCCCTGTTATGGGATGGCTACTAGAAGTACATCCCGTTCTTTGCCTTCCGCGACGACGTTCAAGCCGCCTTTTCATCGGGTGGCTACTAGAAGAAGTTCTGCGTGGTGTTGAGCTTTTTGAGTGTTCAAGCCGCCCTGTAATCGAGTGGCTACTGGAAGCACCACTGCATGATCTGCCGCGGTGAGCGGGTTCAAGCCGTCCTGTGACAGTTTGGATACTAGGAGTGCAAGTTTTACAGCGACATCAGCCCGCATGTTCAAGCCGCCCTTTGATCGGGTGGCTACTAGAAGGGACGAAGGCGCCGTTGCGCGAGAACTGCAGTTCAAGCCGTCCTGTTATGGGATGGCTACTAAAAGTGCAGCGCCGGGTCGTCGAAATGCTCGATGGTCCAAGCCGCCCTGTAATTGGGCGGCTACTAGAAGAGCGGCCCCGAGCTCAAGGCCGCGCGCCTGGTTCAAGCCGCCCTGTCATGGGATGGCTACTAGAAGTGGGACTGGCTGGCCGAGCTGCGCCACTGGGTTCAAGCCGCCCTGTTATGGGATGGCTACTGGAAGGGGAACGGTGCGTTGAGCGCGAAGTTGTTGGTTTAAGCCGACCTATCATCGGGTGGCTACTAGAAGTAGTTCACAGTGAACCCGCTGACGTCGTTGGTTCAAGCCATCCTTTAATTGGGTGGCCACTCAATTGAAAGTTGCGCCAAGGTTTCATTTCAACAGGAGAGTACATGTTTCGGTCGCAAGAACAGGCCAATTTCAGCGCCATCATCTCCCGGCATATGGCGCAAACGGACGGCCCCTTGTTGCTGGAAGGGACCACCGGCTTGGGCAAAACACGGGCCTACCTGGCTGCGGTCATGAAAGCCGCAGCCTCGGGAAAGCGCATCACCATCGCCCTGCCCAGCCACCAGTTGATCGACCAATTGCTGCTGTCCAGCGATCTGTCGGCCACACACCTCGACGGTATGCGGGTGGCGGCGTTTCGACCGGCCCGGTGGTTTGACAGACCCGAGGCATACCGTGCGCAACGCAGCGCGGCAATGGACGCGGCAGTGATGATCTGCACCAGTGCCGCCGTCATCATTGACCAGCGCCTGAAGGGTGGCTACAACGGGGCCACGGAACGCGACTACATCGTCTTTGATGAGGCCGATCAACTTCCCGACGCCGCCGCGCTGCAAAGCGATTGCGAGATCACCCGGCAGCAGTTGAAAGAATTGGGCGTTGTGGCGGAGAGTGCAGCGCAGGCCGCCAGGGAGGTGCTCAAAAACAAGGGCCTGGAACCCGAGGTCAAGGCCGCAGCCCTGATGATCCTGGAAGCCGTTGCTGAGCCCGCATGGTTTTACCAAGCAGGTGTGACCGATGACGGCGGCATCATGCTGTTCCACAAAATGCCTGGCAGGCTGCTCAAGCGAATTGCGAACCGCAACGAAGTCGCCTTCATCAGCGCCACCCTTACCGTGGCCGGCCGGTTTGATGATTTCAAACGCGCCCTGGGCATCCAGAAGCAGAGCGACTTGTCGACCATCGTTGAGCCAGAAAAACACGGACAACTGGAGTTCGTGATCGCCGATGCCGAGGTGGATTCGCCAGAGTGGCTGGAGCTGAGCAAGGAAACCATCAAGCAAGCCATCAACCATGGCCCCGTGCTGGTGGTAACGCCCAGCCATACGCTGGCAGAAACTCTGGGAAAGATGGTCGAGGGGGCAACGGTACGTAGCGCAGACGAAACCGCCAGCCAGGCCGCAGCCCGCATGGGCGACAGCAAGGTGCTGATTGCTGCGGGAGCGTGGGCCGGATTGGACACCCCCATCCCATGGAAAACCATCGTCGTGCCCCGGGTACCCTACGAGCGCCCGGTGATCCTGGACGATGAAGTGGAGAGCCGTTACCTGGACACGCGCAACACGGCCGTGCGCCGATTGCGCCAAGTCATAGGACGTGGTTTGCGAGCTCCGGAGGCGGTATGCAAGGTCTACGTACTGGACAGGCGATACCGCAATGTCGAGGCCTTCGTGCCGAAACGTTTTCAGACGCAATGGCTGGGCCGGGTCTTCCTGGAAGGTCAGAGGCGTGAGGTCACGCTCTCCAAAATCGAACGCGACCCGGCGGTGCGCAAGGCCGCGCTCACCCACTACGGCCTGAAGTGCATGAGCTGCGGATTTGTGCCTAAAGTCGTCAGCCAGTTGGAGGTGCATCACCTGAACCCCTTGGCAAACGGCGGTGAACGATTGACGGGACTGAGTGTCGTTGCGGTGTTGTGCGCCAACTGTCATCGCTGGGCGCAC
>JBOICE010000260.1:0-14016 GCA_050739815.1 Pseudomonas sp.
GCCCTCAAGCTGGCTGACGGCTTGGCCTTCGTCGCGCCGATGGATGATGAAGAAGGCGAAGAGATCATCTTCTCCGCCCGCTTTGCCTGCCCGCTCTGCGGCCACTCGATCAGCGAGCTGGAGCCCAAGCTGTTCTCCTTCAACAACCCCGCCGGCGCCTGCCCAACCTGCGACGGCCTGGGCGTGAAACAGTTCTTCGATATCAAACGCCTGGTGAACGGCGAACTGACACTGGCGGAAGGCGCGATTCGTGGTTGGGACCGACGCAACGTCTATTACTTCCAGATGCTCGGCTCGCTGGCCACGCACTACGACTTCAGCCTGGAGCTGCCCTTCGACGACCTCAGTGCCGAACAGCAGAAGGTCATCCTCTATGGCAGCGGCAGCGCCAACGTCGATTTCCGCTACCTGAATGACCGTGGCGATATCGTCAAACGCGCCCATCCATTCGAAGGCATAGTGCCAAATCTTGAGCGCCGTTACCGCGAGACAGAGTCGACCACCGTGCGCGAGGAGCTGGCCAAGTTCCTTGGCACCCAGCCCTGCCCGGATTGCCGCGGCACTCGCCTGCGCCGCGAAGCACGGCATGTCTGGGTAGGCGAAAGAACTTTACCTGCTGTCACCGGCTTACCGATTGGCGACGCGACCGAGTATTTCGGCAGCCTGAGCCTGACTGGCCGCCGCGGTGAAATTGCCGAGAAGATCCTCAAGGAGATTCGCGAGCGTCTGCAGTTTCTGGTCAACGTCGGCCTCGACTACCTGACTCTCGACCGTAGCGCCGACACGCTCTCCGGCGGTGAGGCACAGCGCATTCGCCTGGCCAGCCAGATCGGTGCCGGCCTGGTAGGTGTCATGTACATCCTCGACGAGCCGTCCATTGGCCTGCATCAGCGCGACAACGAGCGCCTGCTCGGCACCCTGCGGCACCTGCGCGACATCGGCAACACGGTGATAGTGGTCGAGCACGACGAGGATGCCATTCGCATGGCTGACTACGTGGTCGATATCGGCCCGGGCGCTGGCGTGCATGGCGGCCGTATTGTGGCCGAAGGTACTGCGGCCGAAGTGATGGCTCACCCCGACTCGCTGACCGGCAAATACCTCTCCGGACGGGTGAAAATCCCAGTGCCAAGCAAGCGTACCGAGCGCGATAAAAAGCTCTCCCTGAAACTCAAGGGCGCCCGCGGTAACAACTTGCGCAATGTCGACCTGGAGATTCCGCTTGGCCTGCTGACTTGCGTGACCGGCGTCTCCGGCTCGGGCAAGTCGACGCTGATCAACAACACCCTCTATCCGCTCAGCGCCACCGCCCTGAACGGTGCCACGACGCTGGAAGCCTCTGCCCACGATAGCTTCGACGGCCTCCAGCACCTCGACAAGGTCGTCGATATAGACCAGAGCCCAATCGGCCGCACACCGCGCTCAAACCCCGCGACCTATACCGGTCTGTTCACGCCGATCCGTGAGCTGTTCGCCGGCGTGCCGGAGTCGCGCTCTCGCGGCTATGGCCCGGGACGCTTCTCCTTCAACGTCAAGGGCGGGCGTTGCGAAGCTTGCCAAGGCGACGGCCTGATCAAGGTTGAGATGCACTTCCTGCCTGACATCTACGTGCCTTGCGATGTATGCAAGAGCAAGCGCTACAATCGCGAAACCCTGGAGATCAAGTACAAGGGCAAAAGCATCCACGAGGTGCTGGAGATGACCATAGAAGAGGCTCGACCATTCTTCGACGCAGTACCGGCGCTGTCGCGCAAACTGCAGACACTGGTCGACGTAGGGCTGTCCTACATCAAGCTCGGCCAGTCGGCCACCACGCTCTCCGGGGGCGAGGCACAACGAGTAAAACTATCGCGCGAGCTGTCCAAGCGCGATACCGGCAAGACCCTGTATATCCTCGACGAGCCCACCACCGGCCTGCACTTTGCCGACATCCAGCAACTGCTCGATGTGCTGCACCGCCTGCGGGATCATGGCAATACCGTAGTGGTGATCGAACACAACCTCGACGTGATCAAGACCGCCGACTGGCTAGTCGATCTCGGCCCGGAAGGCGGTTCCAGAGGCGGACAAATCATCGCCTGCGGCACCCCGGAACAGGTGGCCGAGATGCCGCAGTCGCATACGGGCTACTTCCTCAAGCCACTGCTGGAGCGTGATCGGGCCTGATACGAAAAAGCCCCGCACGAGCGGGGCTTTTTCTTGCTGCCGTCAAATCAGGCCAGATCGAAGCGGTCCAGGTTCATCACCTTGGTCCAAGCCGCGACGAAGTCCTTGACCAATTTCTCCTTGCCGTCGGCACTGGCGTAGACCTCGGCGTAGGCACGCAGCACCGAGTTGGAGCCGAAGATCAGGTCGTTGCGGGTGCCGGTGTACTTCATCTTGCCGCTCTTGCTATCCCGGCCCTCGAAGACCTCGGCCTCGGCATCCACCGCCCTCCACTCGGTGTCCATGTCCAGCAGGTTGATGAAGAAGTCATTGCTGAGCACGCCGACCTTGTCGGTGAACACGCCATGCGGGCTGCCGTCATGGTTGGCGCCGAGCACCCGCAGGCCGCCGACCAGTGCCGTCAGCTCGGGGGCGGTCAGGGTCAGCAGCTGGGCCTTGTCGACCAGCATGGCCTCGGTCGGAACGCCCAGCTTGCCCTTGCGGTAGTTGCGGAAGCCGTCGGCGACGGACTCGAGTACGGCAAAGGAATCGACGTCGGTCTGATCCTGGCGGGCATCGACCCGCCCCGGCGCGAAGGGCACATCCAGGTTCACGCCGGCAGCCTTGGCAGCCTGCTCCACGCCCACGTTGCCGGCCAGCACTATCACGTCGGCCAATGAGGCCTTGCCGGAGGCCTTCTGGATCTCCACCAGCCTGGGCAGGACCTTGATGGCGCGCTGGTTGACCTCCCAGTCCTTCTGCGGCGCCAGGGCCAGACGCGCACCGTTGGCGCCGCCGCGCTTGTCGCCGCCGCGGAAGGTCGAGGCCGAGGCCCAGGCCAGCGAAACCAGATCGCCCACCGACAGCCCGGAGGCGACGATCTTAGTCTTGAGATCGGCGATATCGGTCGCGCCGGGGTTGTGCGTGGCGGCCGGGAGCGGGTCCTGCCAGATCAGGTCTTCCTTCGGCACTTCCGGGCCTAGATAGCGGGCCTTCGGCCCCATGTCGCGGTGGGTCAGCTTGAACCAGGCGCGGGCGAAGGCGTCGGCGAAGGCCTGCGGATCGTCCAGAAAGCGCTTGGAGATCTTGCCGAACGCCGGGTCGAAACGCAGGGTCAGGTCGGTGGTGAGCATGGTCGGCTTGTGGAACTTGCCCGGCACATGCGCGTCCGGAATGATCTCCGGCGCATCCTTGGCCACCCACTGCTTGGCGCCGGCCGGCGACTGGGTCAGTTCCCATTCGTACTTGAACAGGTTCTCAAAGAAGTTGTTGCTCCACAGCGCCGGGGTCTTGGTCCAGGTGACCTCGATGCCGCTGGAGATGGTGTCCTTGCCGTGACCGCTGCCGAAGTTGCTGATCCAGCCCAGGCCCTGGGCCTCGATCGGTGCGCCTTCGGGCTCCGGCCCCTTGTGCGACTCGGGGGCTGCGCCGTGAGCCTTGCCGAAGGAGTGACCACCGGCGATCAGGGCGACAGTCTCCTCGTCGTCCATGGCCATGCGGCCGAAGGTGGCACGGATGTCCTTGGCCGCTTCCATGTAGTCACCGCTGGCGTTCGGGCCCTCCGGGTTCACATAGATCAAGCCCATGTGGGTGGCACCGAACGGCGCCGACAGTTCGCGATCGCCGGTGACGCGCTGCGGATCCACGCCCAGCCAGGCCATCTCGGCCCCCCAATTCACATCCATGTCCGGCTCCCACACGTCTTCACGACCAGCGCCGAAGCCGAAGGTGCGGAAGCCCATGGACTCGAGGGCCACGTTGCCGGCGAGAATGAACAGATCGCCCCAGGAAATCATCTGGCCGTACTTCTGCTTGATCGACCAGAGCAGACGGCGGGTCTTGTCGATATTGACGTTGTCCGGCCAGGAGTTCAGCGGTGCGAAACGCTGCTGGCCGCGACCGCCGCCGCCGCGACCGTCGACGGTGCGGTAGGTGCCGGCGACGTGCCAGGCCATGCGGATCATCTGCGGACCATAGTGGCCGAAGTCTGCCGGCCACCAGTCTTGGCTGTCGCTCATCAGCTTGACCAGATCGGCCTTCAGAGCCTTGTAGTCGAGCTTGTTGAACGCTTCGGCATAGTTGAATTTTTCGCCGAGCGGATTGGACTTCTCAGAATGCTGGTTGAGCAGGTCCACGCGCAGCTGGTTCGGCCACCAGTCCTGGTTGCTGGTGCCGCCACCGGCGACATGCTGGTATGGGCATTTACCTTGGTTCGACATTGCTCTCTCCCTCTCTTCCTCATCAGGTCGGCCCCTGCGATTACGACCGACAGTGGAAAAAGACTAGACCCGCTTCGCCTGACGAACCAATTTATGAAAAGCAACACCTCGATATTTTTTCTCTTTATACGCGCCCACCCAAACGGACTACCCGGGTCCGTCTTTCTCGCCGTATTCAGAGGATAAAAGCAGCCCTGGACAACCTGTCGGGCCATAAGACGCCTGACACTAACAGTCAGGATCAAGAGGGGGCTTGGGTTGCATCAGCCGTAGCAGCACGGCCATGCCAGATCCGAGGGAGCTGATAAACGCCCATAACAAAAAACCGGGCCATTGGCCCGGTTTTTATACAACCTACGACTTACTCAGCAGCTTCTACTGTGCCGCCGACCGGACGGTCAACCAGCTCAACATAAGCCATTGGAGCATTGTCGCCAGCGCGGAAACCGCACTTGAGGATACGCAGGTAACCGCCCTGACGGGTGGCATAGCGCTTGCCCAGGTCGTTGAACAACTTGCCGACGATGGCTTTCGAACGGGTACGGTCGAAAGCTAGACGACGGTTAGCCAAACTATCTTCTTTAGCCAAAGTGATCAGCGGCTCAGCAACGCGACGCAGTTCTTTGGCCTTAGGCAGGGTAGTTTTGATGAGCTCGTGCTCAAACAGCGACACCGCCATGTTTTGGAACATGGCCTTGCGGTGAGCGCTGGTGCGGCTCAGGTGACGACCACTCTTACGATGACGCATGGTTCAATTCCTTACCAAACTCACGTTCGGTGATTACGACGATCAGGCCGTAGCCTTGTCGTCTTTCTTAAGACTTGCCGGCGGCCAGTTGTCGAGGCGCATGCCGAGGGACAGACCACGGGAGGCCAGGACGTCCTTGATTTCAGTCAAGGATTTCTTGCCCAGGTTCGGAGTCTTCAACAGCTCTACTTCGGTGCGCTGAATCAGGTCGCCGATGTAGTAGATGTTCTCCGCCTTGAGGCAGTTGGCCGAACGTACGGTCAATTCCAGGTCGTCAACCGGGCGCAGCAGGATCGGATCGATCTCGTCTTCCTGCTCAATCACCACGGGCTCACTGTCACCTTTGAGGTCCACGAACGCGGCCAACTGCTGCTGCAGAATAGTCGCGGCACGGCGGATAGCCTCTTCCGGATCCAAGGTACCGTTGGTTTCCAGGTCAATAACCAGCTTGTCTAGGTTAGTGCGCTGCTCAACACGAGCGTTCTCAACCACGTACGCCACACGACGTACTGGGCTGAAAGAAGAGTCCAGCTGCAAGCGACCAATGCTGCGGCTTTCGTCTTCATCACTCTGGCGCGAGTCGGCCGGCTCATAGCCGCGACCACGAGCCACCGTGAGTCTCATGTTCAGTGCGCCGTTAGAAGCCAAGTTGGCAATAACGTGATCACCATTGACGATCTCGACATCATGATCCAGCTGAATATCGGCAGCGGTGACTACGCCCGAGCCCTTCTTCGCCAGTGTCAGAGTCACTTCGTCACGACCGTGCAGCTTGATAGCCAGACCTTTCAGGTTGAGCAGGATTTCAATGACATCTTCCTGAACACCTTCAATGGCGCTGTACTCATGGAGTACACCGTCAATTTCGGCCTCGACTACTGCACAGCCAGGCATTGAGGACAACAAAATACGACGCAGCGCGTTGCCCAGGGTATGGCCGAAACCACGCTCGAGAGGCTCGAGAGTAATCTTGGCGCGGGTCGGACTGACCACCTGCACATCGATATGGCGGGGGGTCAGGAACTCATTTACCGAAATCTGCATGGATGCACCTATTTTCTAGCCCTTACTTGGAGTAGAGCTCGACAATCAGGCTTTCGTTGATGTCGGCGGAGAGGTCACTGCGAGCCGGTACGTTTTTAAACACACCAGTTTTCTTCTCAGTGTCTACTTCAACCCACTCAACGCGGCCACGCTGGGCACACAGCTCAAGAGCTTGAACAATGCGCAGCTGATTCTTCGATTTCTCGCGAACCGCAACCACGTCACCAGCACGAACCTGGTAGGACGGTACGTTTACGGTTTTACCGTTGATGCTAATCGCTTTATGCGAAACCAGCTGACGGGATTCGGCACGAGTAGCACCGAAACCCATGCGGTATACGACGTTATCCAGACGGCACTCGAGCAGTTGCAACAGGTTCTCACCGGTTGCGCCTTTACGACCGGCTGCTTCCTTGTAGTAACCGCTGAACTGGCGCTCTAGTACGCCGTAAATACGACGAACTTTCTGCTTTTCACGCAGTTGAGTACCGTAATCGGATTGGCGACCACGACGTTGACCGTGGATACCAGGGGCTGCCTCGATGTTGCACTTCGATTCGATAGCGCGGACACCGCTCTTCAAAAAGAGGTCAGTGCCTTCACGACGGGACAGTTTGCATTTGGGACCAATGTAACGAGCCATATTCTACTGTCTCCTGATTACACGCGACGCTTCTTCGGCGGACGGCACCCGTTATGCGGGATTGGCGTCACGTCGGTGATGCTGGCGATCTTGTAACCGCAGCCGTTCAATGCACGGACAGCGGACTCACGACCCGGACCGGGACCCTTGACGTTAACGTCGAGGTTCTTCAGGCCGTATTCCAGCGCAGCTTGACCAGCACGCTCAGCAGCCACCTGGGCAGCGAACGGGGTGCTCTTGCGTGAACCGCGGAAACCCGAACCACCAGAGGTAGCCCAGGACAGGGCGTTACCTTGACGATCGGTAATGGTCACAATGGTGTTGTTGAAAGACGCGTGGATGTGGGCGATGCCATCAACCACTGTCTTTTTGACTTTTTTACGAGGACGAGCAGCAGGTTTTGCCATGACTAGATTCCTGTCGATTCGCGGGTGCGATTACTTGCGGATCGGCTTACGCGGACCCTTACGGGTACGTGCGTTGGTCTTGGTACGCTGACCGCGAACCGGAAGGCCGCGACGATGGCGCAGGCCGCGATAGCAACCCAGGTCCATCAAGCGCTTGATTTTCATGTTGACTTCACGACGAAGGTCACCTTCGGTGTTTACCTTCGCAACTTCGCCACGCAAGAGTTCAATCTGCTCATCGCTCAGATCTTTAATCTTTGCCGCTGGGTTAACCCCAGTGGTTGCGCAAATTTTCTGCGCAGTAGTGCGACCAACACCGAAGATGTAGGTCAGCGAGATAACAGTATGCTTGTTATCTGGAATGTTGACGCCTGCAATACGGGCCATTCAGTGAGACTCCAATTGACAGCTACCTACGCCCGGGAAGCCAAGAAAAGGGCGCGAGATATTAACGCTGTAATAACAAATAAGCAACCCGGCAGCGCACTAGCTGCCGGGCTTACAGCTTTTGATCACACTCAGCCTTGGCGCTGCTTATGACGCGGTTCAGCACTGCAGATCACTCGCACGACACCTTCACGGCGAATAATTTTGCAGTTACGGCACAGCTTTTTCACCGATGCACGAACTTTCATCACCAACTCCTCGAACCTTATGGACACTTCAGCGGAGCATGCCGCTGCCGTAGCCCTTCAGGTTGGCTTTCTTCATCAGGGATTCGTACTGGTGTGAAACGAGGTGCGATTGTACTTGCGACATAAAGTCCATCACAACCACTACCACGATCAGCAACGAGGTCCCGCCAAGGTAGAACGGTACGTTTGCAGCCACTACCAGGAACTGGGGCAACAAACAAACGGCCGTCATGTACAAAGCACCGAACATGGTCAAACGAGTCAACACGCCATCTATATAGCGCGCAGACTGCTCACCCGGACGGATACCCGGAATAAAGGCACCGGACTTCTTCAGGTTTTCCGCTACATCTTTCGGATTGAACATCAACGCTGTGTAGAAGAAGCAGAAGAAAACAATCCCCGCACTAAACAGCAAAATGTTCAACGGCTGACCAGGAGCGATAGCCTGTGAAATATCCTGGAGCCAGCCCATACCTTCAGACTGACCAAACCAGGCACCCAGCGAAGCCGGGAACAACAGAAGGCTACTGGCAAAAATAGCCGGGATAACACCGGCCATGTTCACCTTCAGCGGCAAGTGGCTAGTCTGCGCAGCGAAGACCTTGCGGCCCTGCTGACGCTTGGCGTAGTGCACCGCAATGCGACGCTGACCACGCTCAATGAAGACCACAAAACCGATGATCGCTACCGCCAGCAAACCAATGGCGACCAGGGCAAAAATATTGATATCGCCCTGACGAGCAGACTCGAAAGACTGCCCGACAGCACTCGGCAAACCAGCCACGATGCCTGCAAAAATCAGCATCGAGATGCCGTTACCGACGCCCCGCTCAGTGATCTGTTCGCCCAGCCACATCATGAACATGGCACCAGCCACGAAGGTGGTGACAGCCACGAAGTGAAAGCCGAAATCAACCGAGAACGCCACACCCTGACCCGCCAAGCCAACCGACATACCAGTCGCCTGAACAAAAGCCAAGATCAAGGTGCCGTAGCGAGTGTACTGGCTAATCTTGCGACGGCCAGACTCACCTTCCTTCTTCAACTGCTCCAACTGCGGGCTGACAGCGGTCATGAGCTGCATGATGATCGATGCCGAAATGTACGGCATGATCCCCAGCGCAAAAATACTCATCCGCTCCAGCGCGCCGCCGGAAAACATGTTGAACAAGCTAAGAATAGTCCCCTCATTCTGCCGGAACAGGTCAGCCAGCCGGTCTGGGTTGATTCCCGGCACTGGGATATGCGCACCTACCCGATAGACGATAATCGCCATAAGGAGGAAGCGCAGTCGAGCCCAGAGCTCGGATAACCCACCATTGCTGAGCGCTGAGAGAGCACCTTGCTTAGCCATTTAGTCCTCGAACTTGCCGCCAGCTGCTTCGATAGCCGCACGCGCACCTTTGGTGGCAGCGATACCTTTAAGGATAACCGCACGAGTAATCTCACCGGACAGCATGATTTTCACGCGCCGTACGTGTTGATTAATCAGGTTGGCATCCTTCAGAGACTGCAGAGTCACAACATCGCCGTCCACTTTATTCAGCTCGGAGGTACGCACTTCGGCGCGGTCCATAGCCTTCAGGGAGACGAAGCCGAACTTCGGCAGACGACGGTGCAACGGCTGTTGGCCGCCTTCAAAGCCCGGAGCAATGGTGCCACCGGAGCGGGAGGTCTGACCTTTGTGGCCGCGGCCACCAGTCTTACCCAAACCGCTACCGATACCACGGCCCGGACGGTGCTTCTCGCGACGGGAACCCGGCGCAGGACTCAAATCGTTCAGGTACATGAGTTAACCCTCGACTCGCAGCATGTAGTAAGCCTTGTTGATCATCCCGCGATTCTCGGGAGTATCCAGCACTTCTACAGTGTGACCAATGCGACGCAGACCCAGACCCTTCACACAAAGCTTGTGATTCGGGATGCGGCCACTGACGCTTTTGATCAACGTAACTTTGACAGTTGCATTAGCCATGATTAGAAGATCTCCTTAACGCTCTTGCCGCGCTTAGCTGCAATAGACTCAGGAGATTGCATAGCCTTCAAACCCTTGAACGTAGCGTGCACCACGTTCACCGGATTGGTCGAGCCATAGCACTTGGCCAATACGTTCTGCACGCCAGCAACCTCGAGAACGGCACGCATAGCGCCGCCAGCGATGATGCCAGTACCTTCAGAAGCAGGCTGCATGTACACCTTGGAGGCGCCATGGGCAGACTTCATCGCGTACTGCAGAGTGGTGCCATTGAGGTCCACCTGAATCATGTTGCGACGAGCAGCTTCCATCGCCTTCTGGATAGCAGCCGGCACTTCGCGAGACTTGCCACGACCGAAACCAACACGACCCTTACCATCACCCACCACGGTCAACGCAGTGAAAGTGAAAATACGGCCGCCTTTTACGGTCTTGGCAACGCGGTTAACTTGAACCAGCTTCTCGATGTAGCCTTCGTCGCGGCCTTCGTCGCGACTGTCGCGTCTTTGATCGTTATTTGCCATAACTTAGAACTCCAGCCCGCCTTCACGAGCAGCATCAGCCAGTGCCTTAACACGGCCGTGGTACTTGAAGCCAGAACGGTCGAATGCCACCTGAGTGACGCCAGCGGCTTTCGCACGCTCAGCAACCAGCTGACCAACTTTCGTGGCCGCATCGATGTTGCCGGTGGCACCATCACGCAGATCCTTGTCCAAAGTCGAGGCACTTGCCAGGACCTTGCTGCCGTCGGCCGAGATGACCTGGGCGTAAATGTGCTGCGAAGAGCGATACACGCAGAGACGCACGGCTTCTAGCTCGTGCATTTTCAGGCGTGCTTTGCGAGCGCGACGCAGTCGAGTAACTTTTTTGTCGGTCATTTGCTATGCCCTACTTCTTCTTGGCTTCTTTACGGCGGACGACTTCGTCAGCGTAACGCACACCTTTGCCCTTATAGGGCTCTGGCGGACGGAAGTCGCGGATCTCAGCGGCCACTTGACCAACCAGCTGCTTATCGATGCCCTTGATCAGGATATCGGTCTGGCTGGGGGTTTCGGCGGTGACGCCTTGCGGAAGTTCGTACTCCACCGGATGCGAGAAGCCCAGCGCTAGGGACAGCACTTCGCCTTTTGCCTGTGCTTTGTAACCAACACCAACCAGCTGAAGCTTGCGCTCAAAGCCTTGGCTGACGCCGATCACCATGTTGTTTACCAACGCACGGGTGGTACCGGCCATTGCGCGAGTCTGCTGATCGCCATTGCGAGCTGCAAAACGCAGTTCACCGGCCTCTTCAACCACCTCAACGGACGAATGAACGTTCAGTTCTAGAGCGCCTTTTGCACCCTTCACCGAAAGCTGTTGGCCGGCGAGTTTGATCTCAACGCCAGCTGGCAGCTTAACGGGGTTCTTAGCAACGCGAGACATGCTTATCCCCCCTTAGAACACAGTGCAGAGCACTTCACCGCCGACACCGGCAGCGCGCGCAGCACGATCCGTCATCACACCCTTGTTGGTGGAGACGATGGATACGCCAAGACCGCCACGAACTTTCGGCAGATCATCGACGGACTTGTACTGGCGCAAACCTGGACGGCTGACGCGCTTTACTTCTTCGATGACCGGACGGCCTTCGAAATATTTCAGCTCGATGGATAGCAACGGCTTGATATCGCTGCTGATCTGAAAACCCGCAATGTAGCCTTCGTCCTTCAGGACTTTAGCTACAGCCACCTTCAACGTAGAGGAAGGCATGCTTACGACGGACTTTTCAGCCATCTGGGCATTACGGATACGAGTTAGCATGTCCGCTAACGGGTCCTGCATACTCATGGGCTAGACGCTCCTGATACAAAAAGAATTAGCCTTACGGCTACTACAGTCGCTAGAAAAACTCTGGTCACACAAAAACCCAGGCTCAGGCGAGCCGATCATTCTAGAGACTGCTTAAAAATGAATCAAGCCCCAAAAGGGGCTTGATTCAATATCACTCAACGTAACCACCGGACCCTTGCAAGCCAGACAGCTACGAATCGAGACAGACGGCTTACCAGCTGGCTTTCACCAAACCTGGTACGTCACCGCGCATAGCAGCTTCGCGCAGCTTGTTACGGCCAAGACCGAACTTGCGATACACGCCGTGCGGACGACCGGTGATGCGGCAGCGGTTACGCAGGCGCGAAGCACTGGCGTCACGTGGCTGCTTCTGCAGAGCGATCTGCGCTTCCCAACGAGCTTCCGGACTAGTGCTCGGATTCACGATGGTAGCTTTCAGCTCAGCACGCTTCTTAGCGAACTTTGCTACCGTTTGCTGACGCTTCAGCTCACGGTTTTTCATGCTTTGCTTGGCCATATTCCTACTCCAATCAGTTGCGGAACGGGAAGTTGAAAGCGCGCAGCAAGGCGCGACCCTCATCATCCGTACGAGCAGTAGTGGTCAGGGTAATGTCCAGACCGCGCAGAGCATCGATCTTGTCGTAATCGATTTCCGGGAAAATGATCTGCTCTTTGACGCCCATGCTGTAGTTGCCACGACCATCGAAGGACTTGGCATTCAGGCCGCGGAAGTCACGCACGCGCGGCAGGGAGATCGAAAGCAGACGATCCAGGAATTCGTACATACGATCGCGACGCAGAGTAACTTTAACGCCGATCGGCCAGCCCTCACGGACTTTGAAGCCCGCGATGGATTTCCGAGCGTAAGTCACAATGACTTTTTGACCGGTGATTTTTTCCAAATCCGCTACCGCGTGCTCGATGATTTTCTTATCACCGATCGCCTCGCCAAGACCCATGTTCAGGGTGATTTTGGTAACGCGCGGAACTTCCATCACGTTGCTCAGCTGAAGTTCTTCCTTCAGCTTGGGCGCGATTTCTTTCCGATAAATCTCTTTTAGTCGTGCCATGGTCTTCTACCTAGCAGTGTTCAAGCATCAACCGCTTTTTGGGTCGACTTGAAGACACGAATTTTTTTGCCGTCTTCTACTTTGAAACCAACGCGGTCAGCCTTGCTGGTTTCACCGTTGAAAATGGCGACGTTAGAGGCGTGCAGAGGCGCCTCTTTCTCGACGATACCGCCTTGAACGCCCGACATCGGGTTCGGCTTGGTATGGCGCTTCACCAGGTTGATCCCACCAACGACCAAACGGTCGTCAGCGAGAACCTTGAGCACCTTGCCACGCTTACCTTTGTCTTTGCCGGCGATCACGATGATCTCGTCGTCACGACGAATCTTTTGCATGTCGGATCTCCTTACAGCACTTCAGGGGCGAGCGAGACGATCTTCATGAACTTCTCAGAGCGAAGTTCACGGGTCACGGGCCCAAAGATACGGGTGCCGATCGGCTCTTGCTTGTTGTTCAGCAGAACAGCAGCGTTGCCATCAAAGCGAATAATGGAGCCGTCTGGACGACGAACACCGTGGCGAGTGCGGACTACTACAGCAGTCATCACTTGGCCTTTTTTCACTTTACCGCGCGGAATTGCTTCCTTAACGGTGACTTTGATGATGTCGCCAATGCCAGCGTAACGACGGTGCGAACCGCCCAACACCTTGATGCACATAACACGGCGTGCACCGCTGTTGTCGGCCACATCGAGCATGGATTGAGTCTGAATCATATAATTTCTCCGACCCCTAGTCCTTAGACTTCCACTGCGCGTTCAACAACTTCAACCAGTGCCCAAGTTTTGGTCTTGGCCAGCGGACGAGTCTCACGAATAGTGACCTTGTCGCCGATATGGCACTGATTGGTTTCGTCGTGTGCGTGCAGCTTGGTCGAACGCTTCACGTATTTACCGTAGATCGGGTGCTTTACGCGACGCTCAATCAAAACGGTGATGGTCTTGTCCATCTTGTCGCTGACGACACGGCCAGTCAGCGTACGGACGGTTTTTTCGGCTTCAGCCATGATTACTTACCTGCCTGCTGGTTGAGCACAGTCTTCACGCGAGCGATGTCACGCTTAACTTGCGAGAGCAGGTGAGACTGCCCCAACTGGCCAGTTGCCTTCTGCATACGCAGATTGAACTGGTCGCGCAGCAGGCCGAGCAGTTGCTCGTTCAGCTGCTGTGCTGATTTTTCACGAAGTTCATTCGCTTTCATCACATCACCGTCCGCTTAACAAAGGAGGTGGCGAGCGGCAGCTTTGCAGCAGCCAGGGCGAAAGCCTCACGCGCCAGCTCTTCGGAAACACCCTCGAT
>JBOICE010000261.1:0-4016 GCA_050739815.1 Pseudomonas sp.
GGCGCTCGTAGGCCTCGTACGGTGTTGCCAGCTGCACGATGCGCCCGCCATGCATGACGGCAATGCGGTCGCTCATGGTCATGGCTTCGACCTGGTCGTGGGTCACGAGGATGGTGGTGATGCCCAGATGACGCTGGATGCCGCGCAGCTCGACGTGCATGTCTTCCCGCAGCTTGGCGTCGAGGTTGGACATCGGCTCGTCGAGCAGCAACACCTCGGGCCGCACCGCCAGCGCACGCGCCACTGCCACGCGCTGGCGCTGACCGCCGGACAGCTCCTTCGGGTAGCGCTTGCCGAGGCCCGGCAGCCTGACGAGTTCGATCGTTTCCGCGATGCGGCGCAGCTTCTCCGCTCGCGGCATGCCGCGCATCTCGAGCCCGAAGCCGATGTTGTCGGCCACCGTCATGTGGGGAAACAGCGCATAGCTCTGAAACACGACACCCATGCCACGCTTTTCGGGCCGCGTGGCAGTGATGTCGGTGCCGTTGAGCCGGATGCGGCCGCGTGTGGGTTCGACGAAGCCGGCCACCATCTGCAGCGTCGTGGTCTTGCCGCAGCCTGACGGGCCGAGCAGCGAGACGAATTCGCCGCGTTCCACGTTCAGGCTGAGGCTTTCAACGGCACGGAAGTCGTCGAAGGTCTTGCCGAGTTGATCGAGTTGGAGAAAGGTCATGGTCTTGCCCTGGCGCTGGCGCGGTTTCGTGGAATCGGATGTCTCAAGGTACTTCAGCGCTCGACGGTGCGGTTCCAGCGGTTCGTCCACTCGGCGCGCTTTTCGTTGACCACGGTCCAGTCGGTGGGGGTGAGCTTGCTGATCTGTTCCTGCCCGTAAGGCACCTTGGCTGCAACGGCGGGCTCGAGCTTGGTCTTGCTGTTGGCGGGGCCCCAGCCCTGGCTGTCGGCCAGAAAAGACTGGACCTCAGGGGTCAACAGGTACTGGATGAAGGCTTGCGAAAGCGCGGGTGCGCTGTTTTGCACCACCGGGCATGCGGCGGTCAGCAACGCAGGTGCGCCTTCCTTCGGGATGACGAACTGCACCGGGAAACCGGTGTCTTTCAGGGCCTGTACGCGCCCGCTGCCCCAGACGGCCAGCATGATGTCGCCATTCTGGAACAGCTCGGTCATCTTGCCTGGCGAAGGCTCCCAGGCCAGCACGTTGGGTCCGATCTCTTTTGTCATGGCGGTGAAGCCGGGATCAATCGCCTTGTCGCCGCCCTTGCGCAACTTGGCGAAGGTCAGGAGGGTCTGCAGGCCGTAGGTGTTGCTGATCGGCGGGATGGCAATCTTCTGGCGCAAGCGTTTGTCGGTCAGGACTTCCCACGAATCAGGCGGCGGCAAGTTGGCTTTCTTGAATGCCTCGGTGTTGTACGCGAGGCCGGTGCTGACGATGCCGATGCCAACCGCCTTGTCCGTCAGCTTGGCAGCCGGGTAGAGGTCCTTGAGGACCGGTGCGTCTGCCAGCTTGTCGCAGAAGCCGAACTGGATGGCCTGGTACATGGGACCGTCATCGAGTAACACGACGTTGAGCTCCTGCTTGCCCTTCTGGGCCTGCAGCTTTGCCAGCGTATCGGTGGAATTACCCGGGACGTAAACGATCTTGACATTGTTCTTGGCTTCGAAGGCGGGGATCAACTTTTCCTTGAAAACCTTTTCGGTGGAACCACCGTAGGAACCGACATAGAGCGTCGTAGGCTGAGCGAAAGCAGGCGCTGCTGCGCCGCAGGCAAGGGCTGCGCAAACAGCTACGTGAACTGATCGAATCATCATGTGAACTCCTTTTTGCACCAAAAAAACCGGGTTATCCCTAATATGATGCATTTCTCTTATGGGGTGCACCAATCGGGTGTTTTCGAGTTTTTCACTCGGGAATTGAAGATTAACTGCAATCAAAAGAATCATCCAATCGAATTTTTTCCATATGCGATAACATTAGCTTATGGACTACTCAGCATGAAAATAAGGCAATTAGAGGCGTTTCGAGCGGTCATGATCTGGCACACCGTTACGCGCGCGGCAGAGTCGCTGCATGTTTCGCAGCCAGCCGTGACCCGGCTTATTGGCGACCTTGAGGAAAGTGTTGGCTTCGCGTTGTTCTCACGCGTTCGCGGCCGTCTGCACCCGACGACCGAAGCCCAGGCACTTTACGAGGAGGTGGAGCGTTCGCTGCTCGGCCTCGAGCACATTGCCCGGACGGCGGACGAGATCCGCTCGCTCCAGCGGGGGATGTTGCGCATTGCCGCAGCGCCCGCGCTGGCGCTGTCGTTCATGCCGCGCGCCATCGCTCTATTTCTCAAACTACATACCGACATCCGGGTCTCGCTCGGCAACTATCCATCGCGCACGGTGATGGACATGGTGATGGAGGAGCGTTGCGACGTGGGTTTCGTGATCCTGTCAATCAACCACTTGAGCACGCACGGGCAGCGCCTTCTGTCAACCCGGATGGTCTGCGCCCTGCCGGATGGCCATCGGCTTGCCGGGCACGACGTAATCCGGCCGCCCGATCTGGCCGGGGAGCATTTTGTGTCGCATCCTCATGCTCTGGAGTCACGCCTGCAAATCGATGCGCTTTTTGCATCGTACGGTATCGAACGCAAGCTGCAGGTGGAGACTCAGGTCTCGGCCGGGGTGTGTGCGATGGTGGCCGCCGGCCTCGGCGTGTCACTGGTCGATCCGATCACGGCAATGGAATACGGCGGAAGAGGCGTGTGTTTCTTGCCGTTCGAGCCGGCCATGTCGACCGACTTCTCGGTGCTGACACCGACCCATAGGCCGTCGTCGATACTCGTGACTGCCTTCATCGACCATGTACGCAAGTTTGCGATCCAGGAACTAGATCCCAGGTTCATGATTTCCTGAAGGCAAGTATCGGAAGCTGGGGACCATTGCCTCGGCAGCAGCAGTTCTCCCTGGTCACGTGAAATTCGGCACTTTGCCTCAAAACAGATCAATTCTGTGTCGGCACCAACAACCTCAGTAAAGGGTGGGCAACTGGTTGCCCACGCTGCAAGGTACGGCCATGGCTATTCCAGGGCTGACGCCAGCCTCCATTGCACTTTTCCAGCGGATTCCTGAACGTCTATTCAGCCCCTTGGGATCAAGCAACCGCAGCGGATACTGAGGCCATCGAAGCGGTCTACCCTCAGACGGCTGTTCAGCTATGCATCGTGCACATGGTGCGCAACAGCCTGAACTACGTGGGCTGGAAGATGCGCAAAGTGGCGGCTGCGGATTTGCGAGCAATTTATGCCTAGGCTACCGTGGAGGAAGCGCAAATCCGGTTGCAGGAATTCGAGGAAAAGTGGAACCACGACTACCCCACCATCGGCAAGTCCTGGCGCGACAACTGGGCGCGCATCACGCCGTTCTTCGACTACTCGCCGGAAATCCGACGCATCATTTACACCACCAACGCCATTGAGTCGGTGAACATGAGTCTGCGCAAGATCACCAAGAACCGGGGCTCGTTTCCCAGCGACGATGCGCTGCTGAAACTGTTCTACCTGGCGCTGGCCCACATCAGCAAAAAATGGTCAATGCCGCTGCGAGACCGCTGCGAGACTGGAAAGCTGCATTGACCCGGTTTACCATCCAGTTCGAGGAAAGGATGCCCAAGCCTTAAACCTCACGCCCCGTTTACACAAAATTTGGGATACCCTCAGCTGTGGACCTGCTCTTCATCGAAAGCGTGTTCCTGCAGGAGGACCAGGCGCATGCGACACGCAAGAATCACCTGACGTCCCGCCAGGCCGGCGACATTGCGCGCCTTGTCGGCGCCAAGGCCATTGTGCCATTCCACTACTCGCCACGCTTCGAAAGGCGCTCGGCTGAACTGATCGCCGAAGCGCGGGCGGCATGGTCTGGTTCGTCGGTGCGTCCTCCATCCAGTCCTCACAAGAAACAGCTCTGGTCGAGGTTGATATTCATGCGGAAATTGGAGTTGGCTGTATTTGGAATCCCAGTGCAGCTGCGCGGCGTTTAAGAGCGGCAACGCTGCGTTGGCGTTGCTGCTGCTC
>JBOICE010000262.1:0-7142 GCA_050739815.1 Pseudomonas sp.
CACCCCGGAAATGGCAGCGAAAACGCGAGATACGTTACCCGCTCCCCCTCCTCCTCCCGCACCCGCAGTCATCCCGAAACCCTTCGTAAACGCGACGATCCGACTGGCTTTCCGGTTTTCTTGACGCATGAACCAGCATAGAGATAAGATCAATTTATCACGACAGTTCTTCCTCGCCGCGCCGGCGCTCACGCGATCGGCGCCAAGAGCGTCGCAGCGCCTGAACTCACGAACGGAAATCCGTGTCGCCAAATAGTTTGGCGGCGATAGCCGGAGCCTGATGAAGATAACCGACCTGCGCGCCACACCGGTCACGGTCCCGTTGGCGGCGCCGCTGCGACACGCGAATGGCTGCCACTGGGGCCGTTTCGTGCGGACCATCGTGGAGGTGGAAACAGATGAGGGCCTGGTGGGTCTGGGCGAGATGGGCGGAGGCGGCGAGAGCGCGGTCGCCGCGGTCATCGGACTGAAGCCGTACCTGCTGGGCCGGGACCCCTCGCGTCTGGAAGAGATGCGGTTCCTGATCGCAAATCCCACGGCATCCCTGTACAACCATCGCACGCAGGTTCTGGCCGCGCTCGAGTTCGCCTGCCTCGACGTGATCGGCCAGAAGTGGGGCGTTTCGGTGAGCGAGATCCTGGGCGGCCGACTGCGCGATCGGATTCCCTTTGCCTCGTACCTGTTCTTCAGCTACGCGAATGCGGACGGCAGCGGCGAGGTGCGCACCATCGATCAGATGGTGTGTGAAGCGCGCAAGCTGAAAGAGCGCTACGGTTTTACCACGCACAAGCTGAAAGGCGGCGTGTTTGCGCCCGCGTATGAGCTCGAGTGTTATCGCGCGATCGCGGAAGCATTGCCGGGTGACCGTTTCCGTTTTGATCCGAACGGCGTGTGGTCGACGGAACAGGCGATCTGGTTCGGCCAGCGTATTGAAGACCTGAACAACGATTACCTGGAAGACCCGGTTTTCGGATTGCACGGCATGCGGCGCGCGCGTCAGAAGGTGCGCATGCCACTGGCCACGAATACGGTGGTGGTCGGGTTCGAGCAGCTGGCGGCGAACGTGCTGGAGACGGCGGTCGATGTCATCCTGCTGGATACCACGTTCTGGGGTGGCATCCGCGCGTGTGTGAAAGCGGCGGGCATTTGCGAAGCGTTTCAGCTGGGTGTAGCCGTGCATTCGTCGGGCGAGCTGGGTATCCAGCTGGCCACCATGCTGCACCTGGGCGCAGTGGTGCCCAACCTGACGTTCGCGGCCGACGCGCATTACCATCATCTTGCTGACGACGTCATCGAAGGTGGCAAGCTCGAGTACTGCCACGGCCTGTTGCCGGTGCCAACCGCGCCCGGCCTGGGCGTGAAACTGGACCGCGACAAGCTGGCCGAGTATCACGAGCTTTTCCTGCGACTTGGCACCTATCCTTACGACCAGGATCCGCTGCGGCCGGGCTGGACTCCGCTGATCCCCAATCAGATCTGGGCCGATCCGGCGGACGCGCGGATTCCGACGATTCCACGTTGAGCCGCAGGCACGTGCTTCGGACAGTCGTGTTGCTGGCAGCGCTGCTGGCTGGCGACGGCGGCGCAGCGCGCGCGGAAGATGGTTACGAGTTGTGGTTGCGTTACAGGCTGGTGACGCCGGCCTCACTGCTCAGCGAATACCGCAGTGCCATCACTCACCTGATCATTCCCGACAACTCTGCAATTCTCCGTTCGGCGCGCGCGGAAATCGCGCTGGGTTTGCGCGGGCTGCTGGGTGTAACGGTTCCGTTCGAACGTGATCTGGTGCGTGCCGGAGGCGTGATTGCCGGCACGCCGCGCAGCTCGACCATCATCGCGGGGTTGAATCTGGCCGCCGATCTGCGGCGCGTGGGTGAGCAGGGTTTTCTGCTGCGCAGCACGACCGTCAATGGCAAGCCGGCGCTGGTGATTGCCGCCAACCATGATGTGGGCGTGTTGTACGGCGTGTTTGCGCTGTTGCGTCAGCTGCAGACGCATGCGCCGTTGCGCAACCTGAACATGGTCAGTGCGCCGCGCATTCAGCTGCGCGTCTTGAACCACTGGGACAACCTGGACCGCTCCGTGGAACGCGGGTACGCAGGTGCATCGCTCTGGGATTGGCACAAGCTGCCCGATTACACTTCGCCGCGTTACCGCGACTACGCACGGGCCAACGCGGCCATCGGCATCAATGGCACGGTGCTGACCAACGTCAACGCCAACGCGGTAGTGCTGTCAGCCGAGTATCTGGCCAAGGTGGTTGCGTTGGCCGATGTCTTTCGCCCGTACGGCATCAAGGTGTTTCTGACGGCGCGCTTCAATGCACCGATGGAACTGGGCGGCCTGAAAACGGCCGACCCGCTCGATCCGGTGGTCCAGCAGTGGTGGAAGGACAAGGCCAGTGAGATCTACCGGCTGATCCCGGACTTCGGTGGATTCCTGGTCAAGGCTAACTCGGAAGGACAACCGGGTCCGCAGGATTACCAGCGCACCCACGCCGACGGCGCCAATACGCTGGCCGCCGCGGTAGCGCCGCACGGCGGTGTGGTGATGTGGCGCGCGTTCGTGTACAGCAGCGAGGTGCCGGTCGATCGCATCCGCCAGGCCTACGAGGAATTCCAGCCGCTGGACGGCAAGTTCCACGACAACGTGTTTGTGCAGGTCAAGAATGGTCCGCTTGATTTTCAGCCGCGCGAGCCGTTCCACCCGTTGTTCGGCGCGATGCCGAAGACGCCGTTGATGATGGAGTTCCAGATCACCAAGGAGTATCTCGGTTTTGCCACGCACCTGGCCTACCTGGCTCCGCTGTTCGAGGAAGCGCTCGATGCCGATACGCACGCCAGCGGCACGGGTTCGACTGTGGCACGAGTGGTAGATGGCTCGCTGCACGGCTACACGCGTACCGCGATTGCCGGCGTGGCCAATGCCGGCAGCGATCGCAACTGGAGCGGCTCCCACTTTGCGCAGGCCAACTGGTACGCCTACGGCCGCCTGGCCTGGGATCACTCGTTGGGCTCGGCGCAGATCGCGGATGAGTGGATCCGCCAGACGTTCACTAACGATCCGGCCGTCAGCGCGCCCATCAAATCGATGATGATGATGTCGCGTGAGGCGGTGGTGAACTACATGACGCCGCTGGGCCTGGCACACCAGATGGCGCGCGGCCATCACTATGGACCGGGTCCGTGGGTGACCGGCGGCCGCGCCGACTGGACTTCGCTCTACTATCATCGCGCGGATACACTGGGCATCGGCTTCGATCGTACTGCGACGGGCAGCAACGCCGTGAGCCAGTATTTCGCGCCCGTGCGCGACCGGCTGGCCAGCCGACAGACGGTGGGCGATTCACTGCTGCTCTTTTTCCATCGCGTGGGTTGGGACGAGCGCATGAAGTCGGGCCGCACATTATGGAACGAGCTGGTGCACCGTTACAACGCAGGCGTGGACAGCGTGCGCGCGCTGCAGCGCACCTGGAACGGTTTGCAGGGCAGGATCGATGACGAGCGTTTCCGCGATGTGCAATCCTTCCTGAGGATTCAGGAGAAGGAAGCCGTCTGGTGGCGCGATGCATCACTCTTGTACTTCCAAACATTTTCGCGCCGTCCGATTCCTGCGCAGTACGAGAAGCCTGCTTTCGCGCTTGACTACTATATGAGGTTGGTCAGCAGGTACGTGCCGGGCGGCGGAACGTAGCGTCAGCGCGCAGGGTGCGCGCCCTGCGGCGGGCGTATCGGGCGAGCGCGCCTGCGGCGCGCTAGAAGTGTCGGGCGTTTCGGGTCGGTTACGTTTTTGCTTTCGTTTTCGTTTTCGCTTTCGAGTAGTTCGGTTGGTCGGACAAGAACTTCAACAACAAGCAAAACACTGTCATGGTTGGGAACAGCGATTTCACTCCTCGTCCGGAGCATCACTTCACATTTGGTCTGTGGACGGTGGGCAATCCGGGGCGCGACCCGTTTGGCGAGCCGGTGCGTGCGGCCATTCCGCCGGTGCGCATCGTACAGAGGCTGGCCGAGCTGGGCGCGTACGGAGTGAACCTGCACGACAACGACCTGGTGCCGGCGGATGCATCGGCGGCGGAGCGCGATCGCATTGTGGGCGAATTCAAGGCCGCGCTTTCTGCGAGTGGCATGTGTGTGCCCATGGCCACCACCAACCTGTTCAGCGATCCGGTATTTCGGGATGGCGCGTTCACCAGCAACGACGCACGCGTGCGGCGCTACGCATTGCAGAAGACCATGCGAGCCATCGATCTGGGTGTGGAGCTGGGCGCCACCACGTACGTGTTCTGGGGCGGCCGCGAGGGCGTCGAAACCATGGCGGCCAAGGATGGCCGTACGGCGCTGCAGTGGTTCCGCGAGTCGCTCAACTTCCTGTGTGAGTACGTGCGCTCGCAGAAGTACGACTTGAAGTTTGCGCTGGAGCCCAAGCCCAATGAGCCGCGCGGCGACATCTTTCTGCCCACCATCGGCCACATGCTGGCGTTCATCTACACGCTCGATCACCCGGACATGGTCGGATTGAATCCGGAAGTTGCGCACGAGCAGATGGCTGGGCTCGACTTTGCCCAGGGCGTGGCGCAGGCGCTGGACGCCAACAAGCTGTTCCATATCGATCTCAACGGTCAGAAGCCGGGCCGTTTCGATCAGGACCTGCGTTTCGGCAGTGACGATCCCAAGGCCGCGTTTTTTCTGGTCAAGCTGCTGGAAGACGCGCAGTGGCCGGGCATGCGCCACTTCGACAGCCACGCGTATCGCACGGAAGACGAGGAAGGCGTTTGGGACTTCGCGCGCGGCAGCATGCGCTCCTACCTGATCCTCAAGGAAAAGGTCGCGCGTTTCCGGGAAGACCGTGAGATCCAGCAACTGGTGAGTGAATTACGGAAACGCTCCGACGCCGATGGCGCGGGCGTCGTATTCGACGCGCAGCGCGCGCAGCAGCTCAAGACCGAAAGCTTCGACCTGCCTGCGCTGCGCTCCAGGGGTTACGCTTACGAGCGTCTCGATCAGTTGACCATGGAACTGCTGCTGGGAGTGCGCTGACGTGGCGCGTACGCTGTTTCTCGGATTGGACATCGGCACCAGCGCCGTCAAAGCCATCCTGGTGAATGAGGCTGGCGATCTCGTGGCATCGAGCTCGTCTGCGCTGACGCTCCAGACCCCGCAGCCCGGCTGGGCCGAACAGGATCCGGAGAGCTGGTGGCAAGCCACGCTGGCAGCGATCCGCGGCGTCATGCTGCACCAGACACCAGCGCACGTTGCCGCAGTCGGCATTTCCGGCCAGATGCACTCGTCGGTTTTCCTCAATGCTGCCGGTGCTGTGATCCGGCCCGCGCCATTGTGGTGTGATGGCCGCACCACGGCGGAGTGCCAGGAGATAACGGAACGCGCCGGCGGCGAGGAGCATTTGCGCGAGTGGGTGTGCAACCCCGCACTGGAAGGCTTCACGCTGCCCAAGGTGCTCTGGCTGCGGAATCACGAGCCGGCATCGTTTGAAAAACTGACTACTGTGCTGCTGGCCAAGGACTTCATTCGGTATCGCCTGACCGGCGCACTGGCCGCTGAACCGTCCGACGCGTCGGGCACGCTCATGTTCGATCCTGCGCGCGTGTGCTGGAGCGATGACATCATGGCAGCCGTCGGCTTGCCGCTTTCATTGCTGCCGGCAGTAGGTGGGTCAGCGGAAGTGCTTGGCAAAGTGCACGCAGAAGCAGCGGCACTGACCGGTCTCGCGCAAGGCACGCCGGTAGTTGGTGGTGGCGCAGATAACGCCTGCGGCGCCGCCGGCGTGGGCGCAGTGACGCCCGGTGAAGCCGTGGCCAGCTGGGGCACCTCGGGCACGGTGCTCGCTCCAGTGGCGCAGCCGCGGGTCGATCCGGCATTGCGCGCGCACACCTTCTGCCATGTTGCGCCCGGGTTATGGTACCTGATGGGTGTGGTGTTGTCGGCGGGTGGCGCGTTTGCCTGGTACCGCGACCAGCTGGCGCGCGAGCTGACCAACGGCAACTCCGCCAACCTGCGCCTCAATGAGGAAGCCGCTACCGTGAAGCCCGGTGCCGAGGGGCTGACCTTCCTGCCCTACCTGCAGGGCGAACGCACGCCGCACCGCGACGCAGCCGCGCGCGGCGCGTTCCTGGGTTTGACACTGTCGCACACGCGCGCGCACATGACACGCGCCGTGCTGGAAGGCGTGTGCTTCGCGCTGCGCGACTCACTCACGATCCTGCAACAGCTCGGAGTGGCGCCGCATCATCTTCTGCTTACTGGTGGTGGCGCGCAGAGCCCGTTCCTGCGCCAGCTGCAAGCCGATGTGTACGGCCTGCCGGTGTGCACGGTGAACCGGGCTGAGGGACCAGCCTACGGCGCCGCGCTGCTTGCGGCCGTGGGTGCGGGCGCGTTCCGCGATTTGCGCGAGGCCGCGCAGACGACATTGCAGCGGACACCCTTGCAGCAGCCGGGAGCGGGAGAGCATGGGAAGTACGAGGATGCGTATCAGAGGTATCGTGCCTGGTATCCGGCCATGAAGTCGGTCTTGAGTCGAGACCGTTGATGCACTCAGGAACGGGAACGGCCGTTAGCGTGAACGAGAACGAGAGCGTGAGCGTAACGGAAAACGGCAACGGATTCGAAAACGAAAACGAAAACGAAAGCGAAAGCGTGAACTTCGTTCGTCCACGTAAACGTACACGTGCACGTGCACGTGCACGTCTGTTCAATCCGTTGAATCCGTTCCCCACATGCGTGCACTAGCCAAAAAAGTAATCAGTTCGCAGGAGATCGGACTGGTCCTGGTCCTTGCCCTGGTGACGGTCACGCTGGTAGCACTGGCGGGATCGCACGTGGACCGGCGCACGGGTGAGTTGATCAACAACTTCTGGAACTCGAACACGCTGATCCAGACGGCTACCGACGCCAGCTTCTTTGCCATCATGGCCATCGGTGCAACCGTAGTGATCGTGTCGGGCGGGATCGATCTGTCGGTGGGCTCGATCTACGCGCTGAGCGGCGTGAGCATGGGACTGCTGCTGCGCGCGCTGGGACCGATGAGTGGCCCGGGCACGTTGCTGATCGGGCTGGCTGCCTGTGCCGGCGTGGGGCTGCTCTGTGGCGGGTTGAACGGCGCGCTCGGGGTGGGGCTGCGCGTGC
>JBOICE010000263.1:0-2973 GCA_050739815.1 Pseudomonas sp.
TGTTGGCGGACAGGACCAGACGCGGATCGGCCGCTAGCGGTGGCAGCTCCTGAGACGCCTGGCCCGCGCAGCGCTGCACCTGGCTGCGGTAGGCGTTGATCGACTCGAGCAGCTGCGTCTCCTCAGTTGCCACGGCAGTTGCGGCGAACACCAGTCCCGGCGACAACGCGGCAAGACGCATAACGAATGATATGACGCGCATGGAAGTCGCCCTTGAACTGACTGCGCCCATGATGCGCGATTTCGCCCCACCCAGCGCAATGCCTTTTCACGTCGAACCAAAATTCGTTTGGCAAGCACGAACATATTTCGCAGTAGGTAACATCCGAACCAAAGGGTACTCCGCCTCGAGCTTGCGCCGGCTATTACGAGCGGCAGCAACCGACCCGAAGCGGAGCTTAATAGGAAATGACGCCACTCTTTTAGCCGCGCGAGCACTGACGCTACTAACGCTTTCCCACGTGGCATGCGCCGCCCCCGACGTCGATTTTTAGACGCGCGATACACGCCGATGAGGCGGCCCGGAGCGCTTGATGCTTGTGCAGTCACTCGCTCCTGGCCTCTTTCCCATTCTGATTTGCTGGACGCTTTAGCTGCGCTGAAGTTTCCGACTTTAAAAATCGTCCATTGATGTGCGAACCCACAGGCGGTGAGATGGAAACGGGAAACAGCGCTCTGCCCCCCTTCGACAACAACGAGAAAGAGGTTCACGCTCCATGCGCACGCTCATAAAAATCCTGGCCCTGGCTTCCATCCCCATGCTCTCTGCTCCATTCGCCACTCAGGCGGAAGAAGCCCCCAAGGCGGACAGCCCTGCCTTTGTGGTGCACAAGCTGACGAACTTCCTCTATGCCATCGGCGAGCCAAACTACTACCAGAAGAACTATTCGTACTTGCTGGTAGGGGCGAATCGGGCACTGATGTTTGATTCGGGCGCGAACCAGAACGAAGACATCACTCAGGTGGCGCGGAAGATCACGGACAAGCCGCTTTCGGTGCTGCCCTCACACCTGCATTTCGACCACCTTGGCGGGCTGCACAACTTCCAGAGCATTTACCTGGTGGATACGCCCTTCACCCGTAAGTTCAGGGGGAAGGATAGCCTCTACCACGTTCCGGAGCCGGTTCACCTGGGTAACATAGATCACATGGTCGTGCCGCCCTTCAAGGTGGCGCGGCTGGTGAAGCCCGACGAGGTTATCGACCTGGGCGGCCTCGAGGTGCGCCTGCTGAGCGTGCCCGGCCACACGCCGGACGAAGTGGCGCTGTACGATGAGACGCATAACATTCTGCTGGCCGGGGACCACCTCTACCCGTCCTGGCTGCTGGCGGGGAACCTGAAGGACTACGTCGCTTCACTCGGCGCAACGCTGAAGGTAATCAATCCCCAGACTGCCATCTATGGTGCCCACGCCGACGAGGACCCGGCCAAGGTGCCGGCCATGACCTACGCCGAAGTGCAGGCGATCCTCGACAAGATGGTCCAGATCCAAGCTGGGCGCGCTAAGGGCGAAGCCTTCAGCGATCCGGAACTGATCAAGAGCTCCGAGCTGTACAAGGTGGAGAAGGACATCAGCATTCTCACCAACATCCGGTTCACCGATGGCCGTGGCTACGGCTACTGATCGGGCTGCCCGGCCGTAGACAGCAACCAGTCGATGAACGCTCGGATTTCCGGGCGTTCGCGCGTACCCTCAGAACAGGCGACATAGTAGTTGTGCACCGCCGGCACCGAGACCGGTAGCGGACGTACTAGCCGCCCTTCATCGAGGTCGCGGGCGGAGACGGCTTCATCGCTCAGCGCCACGCCGAAGCCTTCCCGAGCTGCCTGCAGGACCATGCCGAAGTCTTCGAAGTGGATGTCCTCGACGCCGCCACGGCCGAAGCCGACCTCGGCAAGCCATTGCTGCCACTGGCTGCCATCGTCCTCGTGGAGCAGGCGGTGCCGCACCAGGTCCGCCACCTTGCGGATGGCCTGCGGCCCTCGCAGGTATTGCGGGCTGCACACCGGTGTCATGCGAATGCCGTGCAGCAGGCGCCACCAGAAGCCCGGCCAGGGCGGCGTACCGTAGACCACCGCAACATCGGCACGGCGCCAGTCCACCTGTGGCATGCCTGGCGCGGTGATCACGCTCACCCGCACCGAGCGCGATTCCTCCATGAAGCGCAGCAGCGGCGTGGCCAACCACTCCACCCCCTCGGCCGGGGGAATGGACAGAGTGATCCCGACCACCTCCCGCTCTTGGGCGATCCCGGCCTGCAACGCTTCCACCGCTTCGCTGATCTCGCCCATGGCGTTGGCTACGCGCTTCTGTAGCTGCCGGCCGTTGGCGGTCAGCACCAGCTGCCGGCCGCGCTTCGCGAACAGCTCCACGCCCAGACTGGCCTGAAACGCCTTGACTTGCTGGCTCACCGCACCGGTGGTGACGTGCAACTCCACCGCGGCCGCAGCTAGGCTACCCAGGCGGGCCACGCTCTCAAACACCTTGAAACTGTGCAGTGGGGGAAGCGCCATCTCGTCTCCGTCATCGGCCTATGGTTCACATGGAACCGTGGAGGGGCGTGTTATAGCAGGACTGCTATCGGAGTGGGAGCGCGACGAAGGGCGAGCCGGGGGACGCAGGCACTGGCTCGCAATTTTCGATGTCGTGGGTAGCATCGCCCGCAACAGATCTTTCAAGTTACGGGCCTTGTCCACCAATATTGAATGAATGTTAGCTTTTGGCCGGAACCTGTCGGTCATGAATGTCCACTCTCGGGGCATTCCAGCCATTCGCCAGCGGCAGCTACAGCCCCCCAAAAAACGCCCAACAGAAGTACTAGTGGCCTGTACGGCTAGTTGGTTAACTCAAGTTCGGATGTCTGAAGTCCTGAGACAAGGCGCCGTGACGAGTCATAGCTGGGCTATGGCGAGGAGCGGCAACGCAGTATCGGGGCTTCAGGCGCCGAAATTGACTAATGGAATTAGCCACA
>JBOICE010000264.1:0-6516 GCA_050739815.1 Pseudomonas sp.
CGCTACGCCTGCGTGTATTGCGGCACCAGCATGGCGGAGCTCGAGCCGCGGCAGTTCTCCTTCAACTCGCCGTACGGCGCCTGTGAAGGCTGTGGTGGTCTCGGCACGCGCCGCGAGGTCAGTTCCGAGCTGGTCATTGGCGATCCGATCATCTCGCTGCTCGAAGGCGTTGTTTTGCCGTGGGGTGAGCCGTCCGGACACCTGCGCCGCTCGATCATTCCCGGTCTGGCCGATCACTTCAAGTTCGATCCCAACACGCCCTGGGGTGAGCTCAAGGAAGCTGCGAAACAGGGCATCTTGCAGGGCACCGGAACGAAAAAGGTGAAATTCCCGTACCGTGCTGGCGGCGCCAAAGGCACGTACGAGGAGCCGTGGGAAGGCGTGCTTGCCAACGTCAAGCGTCGCTACGATGAAACGACATCGGAGGCCGTACGCGAACAGCTCGAGCAGTTCATGTCCACGCTGCCGTGTCAGATTTGCAAGGGCACGCGCCTCAAGAAGGAAAGCCTGGCCGTGACCGTGGCCGGCAAATCGATCGGCGAGGTGATCGAGTTCAGCGTGAATGAAGCGCTCGCTTTCTTCACCGCGCTGCGTGCGTCGAACTCATTACCAGCGGAAATCGCTGGGCCCATCCTCAAGGAAGTGACCGAGCGGCTGCAGTTCCTCGGCAACGTAGGGCTCGAGTATCTGACTCTTGGCCGCAGCGCGGAAACGCTGTCAGGCGGCGAGGCGCAGCGCATCCGACTGGCCACCCAGATCGGCAGCCGGCTGGTCGGCGTGCTCTACATCCTGGATGAACCATCGATCGGACTGCATCAGCGTGACAACGAGCGGCTGCTGGCCACGCTCAAGCAGCTGCGCGATCTGGGCAACACTGTGCTGGTGGTCGAGCACGATCGCGACACCATCCTGAACGCAGATTATGTGATCGACCTGGGTCCGGGCGCGGGCCGTCACGGCGGTGAAGTCGTGGCGGTGGGCTCGCTGGAGGATGTACTCGCGAGCAAGACATCGCTCACCGCCGGTTACCTTCGCGGCGACCGCGAGATCGCATTGCCCAAAAACCGCCGGCGCGTGGATCCGAAACGTGCACTGCGCGTGCGGGGTGCGCGGCAGCACAACCTGAAGCGCCTCGATGTCAGCTTCCCGCTCGGCACCTTCATCTGCGTGACCGGCGTCAGTGGGTCGGGCAAGAGCACGCTGGTCAACGACATCCTGTACCAGGCGCTGGCGCGGCACTTCTTTGGCGCGCGGGTGATTCCAGGCCTTCACAGCGGCATCGACGGCCTCGACCGGATCGACAAGGTCGTGGACATCGATCAGTCGCCGATCGGGCGGACACCGCGCTCGAATCCGGCCACCTACACAGGACTCTTCACACCCATCCGTACCCTCTTCGCCGAGCTGCCCGAGTCGAAGATCCGCGGCTACACACCCGGCCGTTTCTCATTCAACGTGAAAGGTGGCCGCTGTGAATCCTGCCAGGGCGACGGTCTGGTCAAGATCGAGATGCACTTCCTGCCCGATGTCTACGTGCCCTGCGATGTCTGCCGCGGCCGGCGCTACAATCGCGAGACGCTCGAAGTCTTTTACAAGGGTCGCACGATCGCTGACGTACTCGAGATGACGGTCGATGAAGCGCTCGAGTTCTTCGACGCGGTCCCCAACATCAAGCACAAGCTGCAGACGCTCTCCGACGTTGGGCTGGGGTACATCCACCTCGGCCAGTCGGCAACCACCCTGTCGGGCGGCGAGGCGCAGCGGGTCAAGCTGGCCACGGAGCTGTCGCGACGCGACACCGGCCAGACCTTCTATATCCTCGACGAGCCGACAACCGGGCTGCATTTTGAGGACGTGCGCATGCTGCTCCATGTGCTGCACCGGCTGGTGGAACGGGGCAACACGGTCGTCGTCATCGAGCACAACCTCGAGGTAGTCAAGACCGCGGACTGGGTCATCGACCTGGGGCCCGAAGGTGGCCAGGCCGGTGGCCAGGTCGTCGCCGAGGGCACGCCGGAGGACGTCGCGAGTAAACCTGTATCACACACCGGACGTTTCCTGGCGGAGCTGCTGGGGCTGGCGCCGGTGGGCTAGGCGGAACAGAAAGGCGACGGCGGAACGGAAGGGCGAGGGCGAGGGCGGGGGCGACACGCGGACCGGGTTGGACGCCGGGCAACCGCTTCGCCGCGCGCGCCTTGAGCAGGACCACTCGGACCGCGCGGCGAGGCGTAAGCAAAACCTCGCGCCGTATCGCGCGTCGCCCTCGCCCTGCCCTTGGAACCGCGGGCGCGAGCTGCCGTTCAAGGGCGCGCGGCGAGGAGCAAGCACGGCCCGGCGTCCGTATCGCGCGTCGCCCTCGCCCTCGCCCTTGGAAACGCGGGCGGCGAAATGATCGTATGGGCTGGACATACCCAGCATCACTGGAGACCGGAATGACAACCAGAGAAGACGTCGAAAGCTATCTGCTGCGCATGGGCGCCGAGTACGAGGAAGTCGACGAAGCGATGTGGCTGGTCAAGCCGACCGAAGGCGCGAGTGTCGTGGTGAATTACTCGCCACCGGTCGTTCTGCTTCGGCTGAAGCTGATGGAGCTGCCGCAGGATCCGGATGATCCGCGGCTCGCCGCGTTCTACCGCAGGTTGCTGTCGCTGAACGCCACCGACATTCTGCACGGCAGCTACGGCATCGAGGCGAATGAAGTCGTGTTGTCCGATGCCCTGGAGCTGGAAGATCTGGACTTCTCGGAGTTGCGCAGTTCTTACGAGAGCATGGTGCTGGCCGCGAGCAGTCACACCCCCGAGCTTACCGAGCTCGTTCCCGTCGCCCACGAAGGATAAGACCATGGGAATCTGGCAGAAGTTGTCTACCCTGATCCGCTCGAATATCAACGATGCGATCGCGAAGGCCGAGAATCCGGAGAAGATGCTGAACCAGATTCTGCTGGACATGCGCGATCAGCTGGCGCGCGCCAAGCAGGAAGTTGCCGTAGCGATTGCGGACGAACGAAAACTGAAGGCGCAGGCCGAGGACGAGCAGAAGCAGGCGGGCGAGTGGGAGCACCGCGCCATGCTCGCGATTCGCGAGGGTCGCGACGATCTGGCCAAGCAGGCGCTGATCCGGCAGCAGGAGCACACGGAGCGGGCAGTGAATTTCGCGGAGACCTGGCAGAAGCAGGCCGGTGAAACCGAGCGCCTCAAGCATTCGCTGAGTCAGCTGAACGACAAGATCGAGGAAGCGAAGCGCAAGAAGAATCTGCTGATTGCAAAGCAGAAGCGGGCACAGGCGCAGCAGCGGATTCACGAGACCATGGCCGGGCTCAACGATCGCTCGGCGTTCGAGGTCTTCGACCGCATGGCGGAAAAGATCGAGGAGACCGAGCGCGTCACCGCGGCTTCCATCGAAGTGCATGAAGCGCTGACCACGGGTGATACGCTCGACCGCGACTTCGCCAAGCTGACGGCGGGCGCAGCCAACGAATCGGTTGAATGGAAGCTGCTTCAGCTCAAGGAAAGAATGGGACTGACTCCTGCACTTCCCGCGGGTGGCAATGCAGACTCCGGTCAGCCCAAGTCACTCAAGCCTGCGGGCACGTCGGAGGAGGGTGTGGTCAAGGATGCCGAGGTGGTGGAAGACGGGTGATCGTGGCTGGTGACCCTGCTCCGCATCACTGCAGTGGAATCATGAATGCGGCTCTGGGTGCCGGCGCGCAGGTGTGCAGGAGCGGAATCATGAGGGATAGCCTGGGGAGCGGCACGTTGATTCGTCGACGATACTCCTTCGTTGCACGGCGTTCCCACAGGCTGGCTCCAGCGTTTCGGCCGTTCAGGTTGCTGGTCCACGATTCACCGAAACTTCCTCCAGGTTCAGACCTGAGCCACGACCTCGAGCCGGCCGCGGCGCTGTGACCAACCAGACCAGGGCGTACGCGACTTTCTTCGGCATCCTGCTCATCGCGCTGCTGCTTCTTTTCGTCTACAGCGTTGCCGAGATACTGCTCCTCCTTTTTGTTGCGATTCTCTTTTCGATCTACCTGAGCTGGATCACCGAGATCTTTCAGAGGCGACTGGGTGCGCCGCGCTGGCTTGGCCTGATCGCCGCGCTTGCGCTCACCACGCTGGCTGTAGTCGGCATTGGTGCCCTCATGATTCCGCCGCTGGTCGAGCAGACGCAGGAGCTCATCAGCGCCATGCCCGCGCGGCTGCAGCAGCTGGAGGCGCAACTGCTCGAGCTGGCCCGGCGCTCCCCCGTAGCCGGCCAGATCCTTGGCGGGCTGGGTCCGGGCGAGAGTTACACGGGCGCGCTCATGCAGCAGGTCGGCAATCAGATGAAAGGCTTCGTGCCGTACTTCTGGAGCGGCGCCGGTTTCCTGATCCATTTCATCAGCGTGCTGGTCATGGGCATCTACCTCGCGCTGCGGCCTGCGCTCTACAAGGAAGGGTTCATTCAGCTCGCACCGCCCATGCACCGCGAGCTGGTGCGTGACATCCTGGGCGACCTGGGCCGCACGCTGCGCGCCTGGATCATCGGCCAGATCCTGGCCATGGTCGTGCTCGGCGTGCTCACCTGGATCGGCCTCGAGATTCTGCGTGTGCCCTACGCGCTCGCATTCGGAGTGTTCACCGGCGCCGTCGCCATCGTGCCCTTCTTCGGCACACTGGTATCGACTCTCCTGCCGGCCATCTTCGTGGTCGGGTCGGGCGGATTCGGCTACGCGCTGCTGATTGTTCTGCTCGGTGTGGTCGTCCACCTCGTCGAAGCGAACATCGTGCTGCCCATGATCATGGAACGGCAGGTGCGACTGCCACCCGTGCTCTCCATCCTGAGCGTCCTGATCATGGCACACCTGCTTCACTTGATTGGATTGCTGGTCGCCGTGCCCGTGCTATGCACGGCGATCGTGATAGTGCGACGCGTCTACGTACACCGCATCCTGGAAGGCAAAGGATTCCGCCGCGCCATCCGCGACCGCGCCATCGAGATTCGCCTGCCGGAAGACGGAATGGTCGTGCTGCATCCGGTGGCGTTGGAGACGAGTGTCCCGGCATTGCTCGAGGACTGATCTCACGCAAGCGTTCGCGGAAAAGAGCGGCTGCAGGGATCAGACATACCCGGCTGGAGTTGCAGGCGCTCGAGCGCTGAGTTCAGCCGACGACGACGGAGACCGGGCCGTTCTGCTCCGGCCGCCCCTGTGTTCGACTCACGTTGGAACGTCCACTTTGATGAGGCGCCGGCGGGGTCGCTTGCCATGCGCTGTCCGGGCGACCTACAATCTCGCCTTCATGGACGCTTCGAGAACCATCAACCAATTCGAGGTACCTATGCGCCAGAGCACAATACGCCACTGGTGGGCAGTGCCGGCCCTGATGCTGGTCACGGCCTGTGCGAGCAGCACGGGCGGAGGGACCCAGACGGAACCAGCCGAACGGGCGTCCGTGGACGACCCCGGCCTCGCCGTCATCGAGATACAGCACAACCTGGCGAATACGGCGAGCGCGCTCACCATCCTGATCGAGCCGCAGACCGGCATCCGCGCCAGCCTGGGTGTCGTGGAGCCAGGTGAGACCAAGCGTTTCACCTACAACGCAACACCCGGCAACTACAAGCTGATCGCGCAGGGATCGATTTCGTCCCAATCGTTCCGGTTGAGCAATCGTGAGGTGGCGACCTGGAACATGCAGACCAACCGCGTGCAGCCGCGGAACAAGTAGCGAGCCCGGCGGACCTGTCTTCACAAATCCACCAATGGCCCTTTTGAGCAGGACCGCCGGGCCATTGCGCGCGTCTGCCGAACCGGCAATTCCCTGGTGCCGAGCCTGCCGCGCATGGGAAGTCGGGCCATTGGTGAATTTGTAAAGACAGGTCCGCGTGCCATCCAGCAGCTCGACCTGTAACATCTTCTGCGGTGCGATGAAACGTCTCGCTGCACTCGTTGTGGTTGGCGTGGTTGCCGTGCTGCCTGCCCGCGAAGACAACGTGGGGACGGTGGTCACGCCAGTCGTACCCGGCACCGCCCTGGCTGGGGCGGTGCAGCAGGCCGAGTACAACGCGCGATTCACCTTCACGCGCATCCGGTACAGCGGTTCCTACAGGTTTCGCCGGCGCGGCGGTTCCGCCTGGGCCCACGATTACCCGCAGGCGGACCTCAACCTCCCATCCGTGTTATCCGAGATCTCGCGCGTCAGGTCCACTCTCGGCACCAGCAACGTGTTCGATCTCGAGGACCGCGGATTCTTCAAACATCCTGTCATCTACCTCTCGGAGCCTGGCACCTGGAGCATCACGGATGAGGGCGCCAGGAATTTGCGGACGTATCTGCTGAAAGGTGGTTTCATCATCTTCGATGACTTCGAATCGCCCGGCGGGCAGTGGGAGAACTTTGCCGAGCAGTTCCTGCGTGCCATGCCGGAGTATGAATTCATCGAGCTGGACGTGACTCACCCGATCTTCCACACCTTCTTCGACCTGCAAAAGCTGGATACGCCGCATCCGCTGGTCAACGTGATACCGATCTACTAC
>JBOICE010000265.1:0-4292 GCA_050739815.1 Pseudomonas sp.
TTACTGGGCAGACGCCAGAGCATTCGCCCAGGCCGAAAACTTCTCGGCGGCAGCCAGGGCGACCTGCTGGTCGCTGTGCGCCTGGTAGTGGCGTGCAACGCCATCCGCGGCTATCAGCCCAGCCACCGTGGGAACGCCCACGCCATCGGTCAGATCGAGCCATTCGCCCCAGTTGGCTGGTGTGTCGAACCAGCGCAGATAGCCGCTTCGAGAAACCGGCCACCAGCGCTCGCTGAACTGTAGAACGACCTTCTCAATCATCCCCATGCCGAGATAGGCGAGCGCCTGTCGATGTTCAACGGGTAAGCCTGGCGTGAACTTGAGATCTTTCAGCGCCCCGGCAGGAGCGCTGCAGATACAGAAATCCCCGACTTCGTTCTCAACCCTGGCGCCCTGCCCATGCCAGGAGATGCTGCTTACCGGGCGCTCGAGCCGTATATCGAGCCCTCTGGCGGCATGCTCCACGAGTTGTATGTAGCCCTGGGGTAGATAGCGGTCGCCGTTTCCCACCCCCGGCTCGTCCAGGGCATCTGCAGAGAGTTGCTCGAGTGGCAGTCCGGCTTCGGCAATCAGGTTCGCCTCAATGGCATATCGAGCGGCACGCCGCTCGGCGGCTGAAAGCGAGGCCAGGTACAGAGCAACGCCGTCTTTCAGTGGCAGGCTGCGATCGACCCCCGCCTTGAGCGCTGCATAGGCCGCATCGATATCTGGCAGGCGACCATCGGCGGCCGCCGAGAGCGGCTGGGAGAAGTCGGTTTCAACCATCTCAAGGCCCAGAGACTTCGCGTACCGGGCCAGCGAGTTGTGCTCGAACTGTTGCAGCCAGGCCGCACCGACGTCTACCCGAACCCGGCCCAGCGCTAGGGTATGGGCTCGTCCACCGATGCGATCACGCGCCTCCAGCACGACGACCTGAATCCCCTTCGCAGCCAGGCTCGAGGCTGCGGCCAGCCCTGCAAAGCCTGCGCCTACGACAATCACCCGTCGGGCTCCGGCTGCAAGCGCGTAGTGGGCCGCCGCCATGCCACTGTCCCAGGCGCCATGCGTCATGCCAGGGTTCTGGGCGTTAACCGCCTCGCCGGCAAATACCAGTCGACCAGCGATGGGGCGTGCCAGGATGTCGCGGTGCTCGGCTCGGCCACCTGGCAGAAGCGTGCTGTACGCGCCCCGGCTATAGGGGTCGGCATACCAGCGGGTGACATGCCACGAGGTCGGCATAGGCTCAACCTTAGAGCGGCACGGTCACCGACCTTAAGCGTCTTGGCCGAGCTTTTTCAACCTGCTTGCTCATGGGCATACTGGCTGCGTTGAGCGTCGATTTCGGGGCCAGCCTGCGGGCAATTACTCCAGCGCCAACTGCGCCTTCACAATCCGCTGGCGGGCCGGGGTGTGTTCAGGCGGGTTGTACTTCCACGGCCGTTAATTGCGCGGAGCCAAGCAGCTTGGCGGCCGTTTCGCCGACCCGGCGAACCGCCGCTTCGATCTCTGCAGTGGGTTTGCCGGAGTAGTTCATGCGCAGGCAGTTGCGGTACTTGCCCGAGGCGGAAAAAATGCTCCCGGCCGCAATCTGCACGCCTTGCGCCAGCAGGGCGCGGTTCAGGCGCAGGCTGTCGAAGCCTTCATCCAGCTCCACCCAAAGCATGAAACCGCCTTGCGGGCGGCTGGCCCGCGTTCCCGCGGGAAAGTAGCGGGTTACCCAGTCGATCATCAGGTCGCGATTGCGCTGGTACTGGCTGCGCATGCGCCGCAGGTGCGGCTCGAAGTGGCCGCGCTCGATGAAGTCGGCGATCGCCAGTTGCGGCTGTTGTGCGGTGGTGCCGGTGCCGATGTACTTCATGTGCAGCACGCGGTCGAGGTAGCGCCCCGGCGCGATCCAACCGATCCGCAGGCCCGGCGCGAGGGTCTTCGAGAAGGAGCTGCAGAGCAGCACGCGGCCATCCTCGTCGAAGGACTTGATGGTGCGCGGGCGCGGGTAGCTGTAGGCCAATTCGCCGTACACGTCGTCTTCGAGGATGGCCACATCGTAGCGCTGGGCGAGGGTCAACAGGGCACGCTTGCGCGCCTCCGGCATGATGTAGCCGAGCGGGTTGTTGCAGTTGGGGGTGAGTTGGATGAGCTTGATTGGCCATTGCTCCAGGGCCAGTTCGAGGGCTTCCAGGCTGATGCCGTTGACCGGGTCGGTGGGGATTTCCAGCGCCTTCATGCCCAAGCCCTTGAGGGTCTGCATGGCGCCGTGAAAACTCGGCGAGTCCACCGCGACTATATCGCCGGGCGCGCAGATGGCGCGAATCGCGGCGGAGAGCGCTTCATGGCAGCCGGTGGTGATGACGATCTCGCTGGATGGAATCTGACAGCCGGAGTCGAGCACCAGGCGCGATACCTGTTCGCGCAGCGCCTGGGTGCCTTGGATGTTGTCGTAGTACAGCACGCGCTTGTCCTGGCGTCGGGAGACTTGGCTGAGCGCCCGCAGCAGGGGTTTCAGGGTCGGGCTGCCGATATCCGGCATGCCCCGGCCAAGCTGGATCAAATCGTCGCTGGGGCTGGTACGCACCAGCTCCAGCACCTGCTCCCATTGCGAGATGTCCACTGGCCGCTGTGCGGCCCGGCTCATGGCGGGCAGCGGCGGAACTTCACGCTGAACCGGAACGAAATAGCCGGACTTCGGGCGTGGCTCGGCGAGGCCGCTGTCTTCCAGCAAGCGGTAGGCCTGCTGCACGGTGCTCAGGCTGACGCCGTGTTCAAGGGCCAGCGCACGCACCGACGGCAGGCGGTCACCCGGACGGTAGAAGCCTTGCTCGATGCGTTCACCCAGCGTCGCGGCCAGCGTGGTATAGAGCTTCATGACAGATGTGCCTTGCGGGTGGCTGGTATCGATAGACCAGTACAGAAGGTGCAAAAATACAGCATTCAGAATGGAATTCGCACTATCTGTATGGCGTAAATATTAATTCTTTGAATCTGTAATGCTTTTCTCTCGGGCGGCATCATCAAGCCTCACTTCATCCAGGTCGCGGGGGAATCAGCATGAATGGCTTGAGCGATGTACGTCTGACACTCCATGAGCAGGAGCTTGCGCAGGGCGGCAGAGGATCTGCACTGCGCGTGGTTCAGCCTGTCGAAGCGCTGCCCGGCCAGAGTCGCTGGACCGCGTTCTGGCGCCGGCTGCACACCCGCAAGGCGCTGCTCGATCTAGACGATGCGCAGCTGCGCGATATCGGCCTCAGCCGCGAGCAGGCGAGGGCGGAAGCATTGCGGCCATTCTGGCGGCTGTGAGCGGGCGCTCGGCGAGTGCTGCCCAATCTTGCGCTCTACGGGCTGGTGCGTTGCTGGCGCTGGGCCTTTTCACGGTCCGCGGTTTTCACCAGCGGCGACCGCCTCGACGAAGGCTTTCACCAAGGGCGGCACGCGCCCAGCCAGCGCCGCGCGCTCCGGCTGAAACAGGGTGCCGACGAAGAACGGATGGCCATCCAGTTCAAGCGAGCGGGCATCGCCGAATGTGTCGTATGAGCTAATCCGCAGGGGGCCAGCGGCCATGGCGGCGACGAACTCGGGGTTCAGGCCGAAGCGGCAGTGATAGCCCTCGTTGGCGTGTGCTTGAGCATAGGCTTGGGCCAGGCGTGAGCCCGGCACAAACACGACTTCGCCATTGACCTCGACCAGTGCGCAAGCCAGCGGTGCGATTACCAGCCGGGCGCCCTCCGGTGCCGTCTCGGCATGCTCGGCATCGGCCCAGCCGAGCAGATTGCGGGCGTATTCGATGAGCGCATGCTGGAAGCCGCCACAGGTGCCGAGAAATGGCACGCCCTGCTCGCGCGCATAGCGGATCGCCAGTAGCGCGCCCTCCATGCTGCGATAGGGCGTGGCGGGTACGGCCCAGAGGCCCGCGAAGCCACTGAGGCGTTCAGGGCTGTGGAGCGTTTCGGTTGCCAGCCACTCGAGCTGCAGCGGGATGTTCAGTGCCGCGGCGGCCAGCTCAAGCGCCGGCGGGATGGCCTGGTGGGCGATGACAGAGGCGTCGTAGTCGCCGATCAGGCCAATTCTTAAACCGGGCATGCAGCGTTCCTCAGAGTTGTTGTTGAAGCTGCGCCGGCTCGGCGCGTTTGACGTAGCCCTGATAGGCCGGAATGGCGATGGCCGCAAGGATGCCGGTTATGAAGATAACGGCGAATACGCCAACTATCGCGATCACTATGCCGGAGCCGCCTTTGACGTTGGCGTATTTAGCCTGCCACTTAGCGTTGCTGGTGCACAGAAAGACGATGCCTTCGACAAGGGCGATGAGTGTGGGAACC
>JBOICE010000266.1:0-8766 GCA_050739815.1 Pseudomonas sp.
GGCAAATGCCAAGCCTGCGAGTGAGGCCTGGTCGACGGCGAACCACTTAGAACAAATAGTCCAGAGCCGTCCCTTGCAGGGTAGTGCTTGCGGGCCAAGTCTGCTGGCCCAAGAGGCCACTTGTGACAAGAGTGGCGACCGGCGGCACCAGGCAGTGCGCACGGCATTCGCCCCGCGCCCGGACAACCCTGGCTGGCGCCTTACTCGCGACTCAGCCAACCCATGATCCAACGGTTGATCCACTGTGGCGTGACTTGCCCCGCCCAGTACATCAGCTTGAACTGCACGCTGACCGGTCGATGCACCGCAGCGCCCTGCGCCTGCTGCCAAGCGGCCACGGCGATGTCTTCAGCGGTTAGTTTGACGCCCAGGCGACGCATCACAGGTGCCTCGAAGCCTTGGCTGGAAACCATCGGTGTACGCACGAATGGCGGCATCAGATCGCCAACGCGGATGTCATGTTTGCGCCACTCAAGCTCCAATGCCTCGGTCAACCCCCGCACGGCGAACTTCGAGGCCGAGTAACTGGCGAGGTGCGGCACACCGTACAAACCTGAAGCCGAGCCCATATTGATCACCTGCGCATTCGGCGTGGCTTTCAGATAGGGGAACGCCGCGTGGGTCATTTGCAGCAACCCGAGCACGTTGATCTGCATGATCCGCGCGTGCTCGGCCACCTCGATCCGCTCAAAATGGCCACAGTGCAGGATGCCCGCGCAGTTGAACAACAAACGCAGCTGACCATCGTGCAGCGCGGCGAAATCCGCCAGGGCGGCCTGCACCGCAGCAGGGTCGGTCACGTCCAACTCGGCATGCCAGACACCACCCAGTTCTGCCGCCAAGCTGGCGAGCGCCGCATGATTGATATCCAGCAAGCCGACCTGCCAACCGCGCGCATGGAACACGCGCGCGGTGGCGGCGCCGATGCCGGAAGCGGCCCCGGTAATCAGAATATTGTCCATCTCAGCGCCCCTGCTTCTGGAGAAAACCCGCCACCCGGGCCAACGCCAGATCAGCCACATCGAGCATGCCGGCATGCGCCTGGAACACATGCCAAAGCCCCGCATAGCGTTCCAGCTTGACCATTACACCGGCGGCCTGGGCTTGCTCGGCCAAGCGCAGGCTGTCGTTCAACAGCAACTCGTCCTCCCCCACCTGAATCAGCAGCGGCGGCAGCCCTGCCAAGTCGGCATAGACCGGCGACAAGCCTGGATCGCGCCGATCCATGCCCGCTGGACAATACAACCCGGCCGCCTGCTGAATCCAGGCGGGGTGAAGCAAGGGATCGCCGGCTGGCGGCTTATGCAACTGGCTGAGGCTGGCATCCGTCAAGGGCGAGAAGCACACCAACGCGGCTGGCAACGCTAGCCCCAACTGCTTTAAACGCAGCGCGGTGACCAAGCTCAGATTGCCGCCAGCCGAGTCACCGCCAATTACGATCTGCTCGGCCTTATAGCCCTGAGCGAGCAGCTCCCGATAAGCCGCCAGCGCATCCTCCAGCGCCGCTGGATAAGGGTGCTCGGGCGCCAACCGGTAATCCAGCGCACACACCGCCATGGCGCAGCGTTTAGCCAAATTGCTGGTGATGCTGCGATGGGTCGCCGGCGAGCCGATCAGGTAGGCGCCGCCATGCAGATAGAGCAGCACACGGCTATGGTCCTGCGCCGGGCGATGCCACTCGCAGGCCCTGCCCGCCAAGGTGCCGCTGGAACGCTCGACCCCCCGTGGCGCCACGGCCACGGCGGTAAGGCTACGGATGACTGCACGCTGCCCGGCAAGGGGTAGCGGCGGGCGCACCAGAGCGCGGAACAGCAGGTACAAGCTGCTGCGCAACACGCCAGCCAGCAGCCGCTGGCTCAAGCGCGGGCGGTCAGGTAGTTCAACGAGTGCAGTCATAGTGCTTCAACTCCGGTGCGCGCACCTGTAGGCGATAGGTGAAAGTGAAACCCGGCCAATTATTGGTGTTCTTGCCGGCCACGGTTTTGTACCAACTGGTGCAGCCCTGCTCCCAGATGGAGTGATGAATCGCTTTCTGCAAGCGCAGGTTAAACGCCTGCTGCACCCCCGCTTTCACATCCAGATAGCGCAACCCCTGTGCGGCGAGCTGCTGGATGCAGCCGAGCACATAAGGGAACTGGCTCTCCAGCATGTACACGATGGAGTTGTGCCCCAGGTTGGTGTTTGGCCCATAGAGGATGAACAGATTGGGGAAGCCGCTGACACTGATGCCCAGATAGGCCTCGGCGCCCTCCTGCCAGGCCTGATTCAACTCGCGCCCGCCGAGCCCCCTGATCTGCATCGGCGCAAGGAAATCCGTGGCGGCAAAACCAGTGCCGTAGATGATTGCATCCACCTCACGCTCACGGCCGTCCGCTGTCACCACCCCACGCGCTGTCACCGCGCTGATGTCTTCGGTGACGATCTCAACATTCGGCCGGGCCAACGCCGGGTAATAGTCGTTGGAGATGAGGATGCGCTTGCAGCCCATCGGATAATCCGGAGTCAGCTGACGGCGTGAAACTGAGTCTTGGATGCCGCGCGCCAGATGCAGGCGGAACGCCAACTTCATCACCCGCATCAGCGGCGGGAACGTGGCAAACGCCAACACCCGTGACTCGTGTTGGATGTACTTGAGCATCCGGTCGAGCTTCTGCAACCCAGGTAAGCGGCGCATCACCGCCAACTCCCAAGGGCGATAAGCACGGTCCGGTTTAGCAATCACATAAGCCGCCGAACGCTGGAACAGGTGCAGCTGCGCCACCTGCGGCGCTATCTCCGGGATAAACTGGATAGCGCTGGCCCCCGTGCCAATCACTGCCACCCGCTTACCGCGCAAGTCGTAAGCGTGGTCCCAGCGTGCCGAGTGGAAGGCCTCACCCTGAAACGTCTGCAATCCCGGGATTCGAGGATAAGACGGGCGATTCAACTGGCCGCAGGCGCTGACCAGAGCCTGCGCAATGAACACCTCACCCGCCACGCTCGTTACGCGCCAAAGCCCTGCCGACTCATCGAACTCGGCGCCGGCCACTTCCGTATTGAAGCGGATCTTCCGACGCAACCCGTACTTGTCCGCACAGTGTTTGAGGTAAGCGAAAATTTCCGCCTGCGGGGCGAACTTGCGCGACCAGTTGGTTTTGGGCTCGAAGGAAAACGAATACAGGTGCGAAGGCACATCGCAGGCGGCGCCGGGGTAACGGTTATCGCGCCAGGTACCACCGACTTCGGCGCCCTTCTCCAGCAACAGAAAATCGCTGATGCCGGCCTTCTGCAACTGGATGGCCAACCCCATGCCAGCAAAACCGGAGCCGATAATCAGCACGCGCAAAGGCGTGGCCGAGGGGGATGCTTTATTCATTGTTATATCCCTGATGATTCAATGCGCTGACAGTTCAACCTGTGCAGCACCGCAGGCAATGCGGATGAGCAGATGCTAATGCCCCACTCGCCGAATCGTTATGGCATAGTCGGCCAACAATTGTGCGATTCGGACAAGGTATCGAACAAAATGTCGAACCAAGCGCAAACGACCTGGCCTCCCCGCCGCAGCGCCATCAGTGTGCAACTGCTCACCCAGTTTGGTCTCGACCAGGGGCTTTCGCTTGAGCGCTGCCTGGTAGGCACAGGCCTGGATCTCGCATTATTGGCCAATCCTGGTGCGGAAATCGCTGCCGAACAGGAGCTAAGCCTGATCCGCAATCTGGTCGGCGCCCTCGGCCATCTGCCCGGCATCGGCCTCAAGGCCGGCCTGCGCTACCAACTCAACACCTATGGCATCTGGGGTTTCGCCCTGCTCAGCAGCCCGACTTTCCGCAGCGCCGCGCATTTGGGGCTGCGCTACCTGGATCTGACCTATGCGTTCCACGGTATGCGGCTTGAAGAGATCGGCGATGAAGCGCATCTCATACTTGATGAGCGCATCGTTCCAGAAGACCTGCGCAACTTCATCCTCGAACGCGACGTTGCCGGAGTAATGAGCATCCAGCGTGATCTGACCAAAATCCGCCTGCCGCTCAAGTGCGCCAGCTTCCGCATCCCCACCCCCAGCGACCTGACGCCCTACCGAGAGTTATTCGGCCTGACACCTACCTTCAATGCCGCAGAAAACCGCATCGTCCTCGACCGCAACCTGCTCGACCGCCCCCTACCCGGCGCCAACCCGCAAGTTGCCCTGCATTGCGAGCAACAGTGCCAAGCCCTATTGGCCAAACGCCGCGTACGTGCTGGCATCAGTGGGCGCATCCGCAATCGCCTGCTGGCCCAGCCCGGACAACTACCAGCGATGGAACAACTGGCCAGCGAACTGCACATGACCTCACGCACCCTGCGCCGCCGCCTGGAAGCAGAAGGCAGCAGCTTCCGACAGTTGCAAGAGGAGGTGCGCCAAGCCTTGGCCGAAGAACTACTGGCCACCGGCGGGCTGACCCTGGAAGAAATCGCCGAGCGCTTGGGTTATGGCGAGGTTTCCAACTTTATCCACGCCTTCAAACGCTGGAAGGGCGTGACGCCCAGGCAATACCGAACGCAGCAATAGCCGTAGCGTTGTGGCGCCCAGCGTTGATGCTCACCCTCCTCTTAGTTTGTCGATAAGGTAGTTTGCCGATAAGGCACCGGCCGATAGCCAGCAGTGCTGGCAATTGCAGTCTACCGTACGAAATGAATCGCACCGCTAACAGTACGCAAGCTTGTTTCGCAATGTCGTGTTTGTCTGCTTAGGTTGAAAGAATCAGCGACTTAACAATGAGACCTCGAGCTTTATGCAACATGTTATCGCGAATAAACGCAATATCGATGTCACCTAATAATAATTAGCTGTTAAAAAAGTTGAATTATCCAATTGTCAGCAAGGTGCGAAATTATGGTTTTCATCTAGTATTCACATAGTTAACTAAAGAGGAATCATTATGGAAACGCTATTACCTTTAATTATTCAATTGATCAGCGGCGCTATTGGTGGGAATGCGGCTGGTTCTTTGATGAAGGATTCATCCTTGGGCACTCTCGGCAACTCTATTGCCGGTATTTTAGGTGGTGGACTGGGCGGTCAGTTGCTTGGCATGCTGGGAGCGGCCACGGCCACGGGGGGCATGGATCTTAGCAGCGTCATTGGAAGTATTGCCAGCGGTGGCGTGGGCGGTGCCGTATTGATGGCAGCTATTGGTCTCATAAGAAAAGCACTCACCAAATAGAGCATCTATTGAGCGAAGAAAGCTAACAAGGCATTTCAACCAAGACCGGCTTACCCACCGCTTCGTTGTGGATAAACCGGTCTGTTAATTGCGACGTCCGGGAAGGTCTTATATGGACGCCCCCAAAGTTCAATCGACATTCATGCTGGTGTATAGGTAGGGGCAGTCTTATATCCGGCCTGTTGCTGCGCTCCCACGCTGGAGCATGGGAGCGATCAGAAAACCAATAATTGGCCGATCGATATCGTTGCGTTGCTTTCATTTGGCGGGTTTCACCGGCCTCACCAACTTGCCGACCAACCACTAAAAAGGAGCCTCACGGCCCCTTTTTATTGCTCAAACAACTTCAATCAATCGCTGCCACGCTTGCTGTCCACGACACCCGCGGTGTTGTCCAGCAGGCTCTTGGTTGCCATTTGCAGGAAGGCTTCGAGGTTTTTCTTCAGCTCGGGATCGATGTCGCTCGGCACGCGTTCGGCTTTGGAGTTGGCGCCGAGTTGATAGTCGTACAGGCGCGGCTCAAAGCCTTTGGGTTGGATCAGGATGCGGCTGGACGTGACGATGGCGACAGTCTGTTCGCCGCCGGAGGGTTTGATCACGCCAATACCGTGATCGCCTTCCGGCAGGTTGAGCAAGTCACGGCCCCAGCATTGGTGCCGCACTTCGCCACCGAGGCGGCCCATGATGGTCGGCACGATGTCGATCTGGGTCCCGACCGTGTCGCGGGTGGTGCCGAATTTCTCTTGAATGCCCGGGGCGATCAACAGCAGCGGCACGTTGAAGCGGAACAGGTCCATCTCCGTCAGTTGTTCGTTACTACCAAAACCATGGTCACCGACGATGACGAACAGGGTGTCCTTGAAGTACGGCGCTTTGCGTGCTTTCTCGAAGAACTGGCCCAGGGCCCAGTCGGAATAACGCATGGCGGTCAGGTGCTCATCCAGTGAGCCGTGACCGGTAACACGCTCCACCGGCAAGTCTTTCGGCAAGGCGTATGGCGTGTGGTTGGACAAGGTTTGCAGCAAGGCATAGAAGGGTTTGCCGCCATAGTTCTTCTCCAACTCTGCCGCACCACGATCGAACATGTCCTGGTCCGACACGCCCCAGGTCGGGTCCATGAACACCGGGTCGACAAAATTCTCGCGACCAATGAAGTCGGTCATGCCTTGGTTGCTGAAGAACCCCGATTGGTTGTCCCACTGGAAGTTGCCGTTATAGACGTACAGGTTGTCGTAATCGCGAGCACTGAGCAGTTGCGGCAAGCCAGAGAACTTGTGGCCGCCTTCCGGCATACGCATCAGGTACTCGAAGCTTGGCAAGTTGGGGAAGCAGGCCATGGTGGCGAACATGCCCTGATGGGTATGGGTGCCATTGGAGAAGAAACGGTCGAACAGCAGGCCTTCTTTAGCCAGCTTGTCGAAGTACGGGGTGATGTTATCCGGGCTGCCTAAGGCGCCGACGTAGTGGCCGGCGAAGCTCTCCATGAGGATCACCACCACATTGCGAATCGGCAACGTGCCATCGGCCGGCGGCGTGAAGTCGCGGCGAATGGCGGCCTCATCGGTATCTACCAGCTTATCGTCCGGCGTCAGCAGCATTTTACGAACGGCCTGCAGGGCGTCGGCATCCGGCATGGTCGACTTCCAGGCGTTTTCCCGGTGCGACGAAAAAGTGGCCGAGGCTGCTGACACCAGGGTCAGGGTGCCGTTCAAACCAAGCTGGTTGGCGAACATCGAATCGGTGGTGTAGGCATCCCCCCAGCGCAGCGGCGGGCCCTGACGTAGATGACCACGGGCGGTCAGAACGGCCAGCGCCAGACACAGGACGAACGCCATGCCACGCCAGTGCCAGGGCGCCGAATGACGAGCGCTAGTAAAACCTGGCTGCGCCGTGGCACGCGGCCGGCTGAGCAGGTCCAGCCCCTTGAACAGCTTCGCCAGCAGCCAGGTTGCCAGCGCCCAGGCCAACAGATAGCGACCCACCGGGAAACCGTTCCAGAGCATGCTGAGAACGGTTCGCGGATCTTCCTGGAAATACTGGAACACCAGGCTGTTCAGACGCTGGTGGAACTCGCGATAGAAATCCAGCTCGGTCAACCCGAGAAACAAGGTGATGCTGGCAAACGCCGTCAGCCAGATCCGATGCACGCCGCGGGCAGCCATGGCGCGAACGCTAAACAACGCCAGCAGCAACGGCACGCAGGCATACACCACCACTCGCAGGTCGAAGCGCAGGCCATTAAAAAAAGCCTCGGCAAAAGTCGCGGCGGGAGTGACACCAATCAGCTCGCGGTTGTAGACCAGCAAAGCCACACGCAACAGCGTGTACATCAGCAGCAAGGCCAGCGCGCTCAAGAGCGTGAACGCCAGATGACTTCTAACCGTGGGGTGGAATAAGCGCGATGAGGATTGCTTGTTTCTCAGGGCGTCCGTATTAGCCATATAGTTCAGGATCCGTTGGGTAAACGTTTGAGTTCGAGAATGCGATTACGCCCCTGTTCGGCCAACAAATAGTGGCCAGGTTCCAGGGCGATGATGGTTTGAATGGAGCGCAAGTGCTGAAGAATAACCTGCAACTGTCCCGCTGGGTCTAACAAAAGCACCCTGGCCATGTGGGTGGCGTCTTCGGTGATCCACAAGCCCTCGGCGGTGCACAGCAGAAAACCCGGCTCGTTGAGGTTGGCCTGCACCAGTTTGTCCTCGCCTGTGGCCTGCCACTGTTTGACCCAGCCTTTCCTCTTCTCGGTGTAGAACAGCCTGCCATCGGCGCAGGCAGTGATGGCTTCGCCTTGACCCAGGCCATCGCGCAGGGTCACTAGTTCGCCGTTTGACGGCTCGTAACGCAGCAAACGCCCGAGTTGCTTGTCCTCGATGGCATAGAGGTAGTGCCCGTCGCTGGCAATGCCTTCGACATCATCGGCACTGAACAGCGGTTCGGTCTTGTCGCCCCGTAATAGCAGCACGGGGAAGCTGCCACCCTCCTGGCCGACCACCACGCCACCGCCATAGAGGGCCAGGCCATCGGGTTTCGACAGGCCGGTCAATACTGCCTTGAGACTGCCATCGGCGCTACGTCGGAGAATCGTGCCCTGGCCTTTGGCGAACTCCTGACTGATAAACAGCGCGCCCTGCGGATCACGCACCAGCGCACTGACCCTCTCGATGCCATCGTGAAAGACTCGATAGTCCCAGCCAGCGGCGGCCATCGCCGGGCACAGGTGTCGCCACGCGGGGTAAGCCAGAGCAGGAACGCACGTTGTGACGACAAAAAGCGCCAGCCAACGCCGAAACTCCGGACGTAGTTTCATCAACCTAGACTCCCATCAGCAGCCATCGACTCGAAAAAGCCGGGCGAGTCTCCTAAATGGGATGTGAAAATTTTGTCGAGATGGCTCTAGTTCGGCGTTCCGAGTTGTAAACGCCGGTTTCGGCCAACCATGAAAAAAGGGCCTGAAGGCTGAGGTTTCCCCTCAAATCTATCCAAGGCCATAAGCCTGCTGATGCACCTCTTGGCGCAGGCCCAGCTCTATGTCAATGAGGCTGACAGGCTCTTCTTCCTGTCCGTAGCGGTACAAATATTC
>JBOICE010000267.1:0-8518 GCA_050739815.1 Pseudomonas sp.
TCCTGCGCCTTCAGTGCCGCGACCATGTCGTCGGTCGGAATGAAGGTGTCTTTGCCAACCATGCGCAAAAAGCGTGGCGCCGACAGCCCGCCGAGCTGGCTGCCGTGTTTGGCCAGGTACTTCCACAGCCCAACGATATCGGTCACCGGCCACTCGGCGATGAGCGCACCGAAACTACCCTTTTCCTTCGCCACATCGAGAACGAACTGCGCGTTACGCGGCACGCTTTTCAGCTTGCCCAAGTGACGGATCAGCCGGGCGTCCTGCATCAGCCGCTCCAGATGCTCGCCGCCCATCAGTACGACTTTCTCTGGGTCGAAACCAAAGAAAACCTCCTCGAAGGCCGGCCACTTGGCATCCACCAAGCTGTGCTTGAGGCCCGCGCGAAAAACCCGCAGGGCGATCAACGACAGGTAGCGGTCATCCGCGATCTTGCTCAACTCTGCCGCCGCAGTTGGCGTCGGCAGCCGAGCTTCCAACGCTAGCTTGGAGCCAAAGCGATTGAGGCAATACTCATTGAGCCATTTGTAGTCGCGCATCCATTCTCCCCAGGCGGTGTAAGAGCTACTGCGCGCGATTATACGGCGCTGAGATCAGGCTCAGAATGCTCACTTGCTTTGATTCAGGCCGGTCTGTGAGACCGGGTGCATGATGGCATCGCACTTGATCGCCAAATGGCATTGCCACAGACCAGTCAATTGCATTCGTGCTGTCCATCAATTTTCAAGCGACTTGACCAGCACACGCCGTAGTGACGACCGGCAGAGAACGGCCAGGAGCGGACAGTCGGCAGGCGTCTAATTATGAAGCGCTACCGGCGCTAAGGTGCCGCTCTTACACGCATTAGTGTCATTGGTTCGCCCACGCAATACTGCCATGTCCCGCTTGGGTGGCACTCCAAACAACCGGCTGTATTCCCGGCTGAACTGGGAGGGGCTTTCGTAGCCAACCTTGAAGGCCGCGCTCGACACGTCCAAGTGCTCGTTCAACATCAAGCGCCTCGCCTCGTTCAACCGCAGCCATTTCTGGTACTGCAGCGGGCTCATCGCGGTGAGCTGGCGGAAGTGGTGATGAAACGTCGGGGCGCTCATCTGCACACGGGAGGCGAGCTCCTCGACCCGGAGCGGCAAGGCGTAGTTCAGCTTCAGCCAGTCGATGGCCTTGGCAATCCGATAGCCCTGACCATCGACGGAGGTGATCTGGCGCAGCCTGGCCGCCTGGTCACTCATCAGCAGCCGGTAGTGAATCTCTCGCTGGATCAATGGCGCGAGCACGGGGATGGCTTCGGGTTCATCCAGCAGCGCCAGCAGACGCCCGAACGACGCTAACAAAGCCGGGGTCGCTGAACCGATTCCCACGCTCTTGCCAACGGATCGATCACGACTTGGCGGCAGCCCACCCTGGGCGATCAGCTCAGCCAGTACGCGCAAGTCGAGCTTCAAGGTCAGCCCCAAACAGGGCTGCTCCGGGCTCGCCACCAACACCTCTGAATTGGCGGGCAGATCCAGCGAGGTGATCAGAAATCGCGAGGTGTCATACGGATACCCCTCACCGCCGACCCACAAGCGCTTCTCGCCTCGGGCAACGAGGACAATGCACGGCTCAACCATGCAGACGGCGGGCGGCGAAGGATGTTCACGCCGAAAGAAACCGAGGCCTGGGATAGGGGTTGCAGAGTCACCCGGCTGAGTAATCCGGGCACCAATAATCTGCGCAAGCGCCTCTTGTGGCGATGCGCTCGGCGTGGCGGTGTCGTGGTTGCTGGTCATGTTTGTCTGTACCTCGTGACCGAACTCTAGCGCGCCAGTCGCCCCCTTCCTACCAGAAGCCTGCAAGCTCATCGGATCAGGCAAGTAATCCAGCGAAATGCGCTACAGGACATCTGGACGCAGTCGGAGAATGTGCCTCTAACCTAACGCAGGAAGGGGTCTTCAATGCTAGTAAACGCCTATGGCGCCCACGCGGGCGACCAACCACTCGAGCCGCTGCAGATCACCCGCCGTGCACCTGGAGCCCATGACATTCAAATCGACATCGCCTTCTGCGGCATCTGCCACTCGGATCTGCATCAGGTGCGTGCCGAGTGGGAAGGCACGCAGTTCCCCTGCGTACCGGGCCATGAAATCGTCGGCCGCGTGAGCGCAGTCGGCGCGCACGTCTCAGGCCTCAAAGTCGGTTACCTGGTCGGTGTCGGCTGTATCGTCGACAGCTGCAAGCACTGCGACGACTGCGACTCCGGCCTGGAAAACTATTGCGACGGCATGATCGGCACCTACAACTTTCCGACCCGGGGCGAGCCCGGCTGGACGCTCGGCGGCTATTCGCAAAAGATCGTGGTACACGAGCGCTATGTGCTGCGCATCCGCCACCCCGAGGAGCAACTCGCAGCGGTCGCGCCGCTGTTGTGCGCAGGCATCACCACCTATCCGCCGCTGCGTCACTGGAACGCCGGGCCGGGCAATAAAATCGGTGTGGTCGGCATCGGCGGCCTGGGCCACATGGGCATCAAGCTGGCCCACGCGCTGGGTGCCCACGCGGCGGCCTTCACCACCTCGGATTCCAAGCGCGAGGCGGCGAAGCAGCTGGGGGCCGACGAGGTTGTGGTGTCACGCAATGCTGACGAGATGGCCGCGCATGCCAAGAGCTTCGACTTCATCCTCAACACCGTCGCAGCCCCCCATGATCTCGATGCCTTCCTGATTCTGCTCAAGCGCGATGGTGCGCTGACCCTGGTCGGTGCGCCGGCCTCGCCGCATCCGTCGCCCAATGTGTTCAACCTGATCATGAAGCGTCGCACCATCGCCGGCTCGATGATCGGCGGCATCCCCGAAACCCAGGAGATGCTGGATTTCTGTGCCGAGCACGGCATCGTCGCCGACATCGAGTTGGTGCGGGCGGATCAGATTAACGAGTCCTACGAGCGAATGCTCAAAGGCGACGTCAAGTATCGCTTCGTGATCGACACCTCCACCTTGGCCGGCTGAGCACAAGGCTCACAGGACTCCAGCCACCGCGTAAGAAAGGACCATGCAATGAACAAAATTCTGCTTGCCTTAGGGCTGCTCATCGCCTCGTTTTCATCAATGGGAGCCGATATGTCGAATGGTGCGGACAACTTTTACAAGAGCGACAAGGTGACCGTGGCAAAGGTTTCCTTCAACAATCAATACGGGATGAAGGTCGCGGGTAACCTGTTCACCCCACAGGGCCTCGAACGCAACGCCAAGCATGCCGCCCTCATCGTGGGCCACCCCATGGGGGCGGTGAAGGAGCAGAGCGCGAACCTTTACGCCACCAAAATGGCCGAGCAGGGTTTTGTCGCGTTGTCGCTGGACCTGTCCTTCTGGGGCGAGAGCGAGGGCACGCCGCGTAGCGCAGTGTCGCCGGACATCTACGCGGAAGACTTCAGCGCCGCCGTGGATTTCCTAGGCACCCGGCCTTTTGTTGATCGGCAGCGCATCGGCGTCATTGGCATCTGCGGCAGTGGCAGCTTCGCCATCAGCGCGGCGAAAATCGATCCGCGACTGAAGGCCATCGCGACCGTCAGCATGTACGACATGGGGGCGGCCAACCGTAACGGCCTGAAGCAGGTCGTTACCCTGGAGCAGCGTCAGCAGATCATCCGCGAGGCTGCCGAGCAGCGCTATGCAGAATTCCAGGGTGGCGAAATCCGCCGCACCGGCGGCACACCGCTGAAACTGACCGGCAACCCAATCGGCGACGAGTTCTACGACTTCTATCGCACCCCTCGGGGCGAGGTCACGCCTGCCGGCACGTCGCCGCAAACCACCACCATGCCGACGCAGACCAGCAACGTGAAGTTCATGAACTTCTACCCGTTCAACGACATCGAGACCCTCTCGCCACGTCCACTGCTGTTCATCACAGGCTCTGCGGCACACTCTCGCGAGTTCAGCGAAGATGCCTTCAAGCGTGCTGCCGAGCCCAAGGAACTACTCATCGTTCCGGGTGCCGGCCACGTGGATCTCTACGACCGGGTCAACCTTATTCCGTTCGCCAAGTTGACCGAGTTCTTCCAAAGCAATCTGAAGTAGCCGGATCAGTGCCTTAGCTGGGCACCGTTTCTCTCGCGGCACCGATCCCGGTGCCGCGTTTCGCCTCTGTGCCACGACCTGAAACATCTCCTCATCAAGAGCTCGGCTGGCGGGCTGAGATAGCTTGTTGGTCGATGGCAACGAGGTCGCATTGTTCCGCCATCACGCATCGCATGACGCTGGCTTGCAAAGCAAATGGCTAGCTGAACCTCAATGCGCGTCGAGCATTGCCTGTCGAGCACTCCGAGTTGTCTGTCGACGTTGCTCATTGCAACAGCGAATGCGCTTCAAGAAGCACAGGATCCCTCTATCCATGACCGATAAATTTCTCCCAGCCCCGCAACAGAGTCAGCAGTCATGGGGCGCAGTTCTCGCCATGTCGCTCGCTGCATTTGCGCTGGTGGCCTCGGAATTCATGCCGGTAAGCCTATTGACGCCGATTGCGGCAGACCTCCAAATCACCGAAGGCCAGGCCGGCCAGGGCATTTCCGTCTCTGGGCTGTTCGCTTTGCTCACCAGCCTTTTCATCGCATCAGTGGCGGCACGGGTTGATCGCAAACTGCTGCTCCTGTGCCTGACACTACTGATGATCGTTTCCGGAGCGGTGGTGGCATTCGCGCCGAACTACACGCTGTTCATGACTGGGCGGGCACTGATCGGCATCGCGATCGGCGGTTTCTGGTCGCTGTCGGCGGCAACCGCCATGCAGCTGGTGCCGGATGACCAGGTGCCGCGTGCGTTGGCTATCGTCAACGGCGGCAACGCTATGGCGACAGTGATTGCAGCGCCCCTGGGCAGCTTCCTAGGTGCGCTGATCGGCTGGCGGGGTGCTTTCTTCTGTATCGTGCCGGTCGCTGCAGTCGCAGCCGTGTGGCTTCTGTTGAGCCTCCCCGCCATGAGGTCGCAGCGTAACGCCACAAGCGGCAATGTGTTCAGGTTGATGAAGAGCGTGCCGGTAGCGTTGGGCATGGTCGCGGTCAGCGTCTTTTTCATGGGCCAGTTCATGCTGTTCACCTATCTGCGCCCGTTCCTGGAAACGGTCACACACGTCAGCGTTTCCATGCTTTCGCTCATGTTGCTCGTTTTGGGTGTAGCCGGTTTCGCGGGAACCTTTTTGATTGAAGCCTTGCTGAAAAACGGCCTGTACCGGACGCTAATCGCCATCCCGATGCTGATGGCAATGATCGCACTGGCGCTAATTTCCTTTGGTGGTTCGGCGGCAACCACCACCGTCTTGCTGGGCTTCTGGGGGCTGGTTGCGACCGCAGCGCCGGTTGGCTGGTGGACATGGCTGGCGAGAACCCTGCCAGACGATGCGGAAGCGGGAGGTGGATTGATGGTGGCGATCATCCAGCTGGCGATTACCACGGGTGCAACCTTAGGCGGCCTGGTATTCGACCTAAACGGTTACCAAGCAACCTTTGAGTTGAGTGCGGTTCTGCTTGTGCTAGCTGCTGTCCTAGCCTTCTGGGCTTGGCATACAGCGTCGCGAGTGACGCTTACGAAGTCGAACGTGGCTGTCTGACATAGGCGAACTGCCTGCTGTAAGGCATACCTCGGCCCAATTCGGCTGCTACAGGCATCGCGTCCTTAGTGAGACTGGTTTGAATCATATGTTCATCTGATGCCCGCTTTGGGTCGAAAGCGACATGCTCTGTCGCCGCTCCAGGCTAGCTGCTCGGCTAGAATCCATGATCAGTCCCAATCGTGGAGAACCAAGATGATCAGCAAAAACACGATATGCCTCTGGTATGACGGCACTGCGTTGGATGCTGCGACGTTCTATGCCGAGACGTTCCCGGACAGCGTGGTGGGTGCTGTCCATCGCGCGCCTGGCGACTATCCTGCTGGCAAGCAGGGCGATGTCCTGACAGTCGAGTTCACGGTGATCGGCATCCCTTGCCTTGGACTGAACGGAGGGGCGGCGTTCAAGCATAACGAGGCTTTCTCGTTCCAGGTTGCGACCGATGACCAGGCCGAGACCGATCGCTTGTGGAACGCGATTGTCGGAAACGGTGGCCTGGAAAGCGCATGCGGCTGGTGCAAGGATAAATGGGGCCTGTCGTGGCAGATCACGCCTCGCGTATTGACGGCCGCGATTACCAATCCCGATCGAGCAGCGGCCAAGCGCGCGTTCGAAGCGATGATGGGCATGCAAAAGATCGATATCGCTGCGATCGAAGCTGCGCTGAAGGGTTAACCAGCGCTTAAGGCCGAGCGCCGTCAGCGTGACGCCCCGTTGGCTACCGATAATGCTGCATCATCGGAGTGTGTCGTTGACGTCCGCTATGGGCCGGATAGCGACCACGCACCGTGACTGACCCACCCTTGTCCTCCCTCAACGTGGAGGACAAGCCATGAACACTACTGCTACCTACAGCCATCAGCCTTGGAACAAGGGAAAGCTTGTCGGGCAGAAAGTGCCGCTCCGACTCAGAGATATCTGGGCCATTCGAGTAAGACTCCAGCTCGCGGAGAAGACACGGGATCTGGCTCTCTTCAACTTGGCTATCGACAGCAAGCTGCGAGCCTGTGACTTAACCAAGCTGCGTGTACGGGACATCGCCCATGGAGAACATGTGTCATCACGAGCCATCGTGATGCTGCAGAAAACTCAGCGTTCAGTGCAATTTGAAATCACGGAGCAAACCCGAACGGTTCTGGAGGCCTGGATGTATCAGGCCCACCTCCGCAGCGAGGACTTCTTGTTTCCGAGCTGGTTGCACGGCTCAGCTCATCTCTCCACCAGGCAATACGCTCGAATAGTCAAAGCCTGGGTGACAGCCATTGGCCTTGACCCAACCATGTACGGCACTCACACGCTACGGCGAACCAAGGTATCGCTGATCTATCGCAGGACGAAGAACCTGCGAGCAGTCCAACTCCTGCTTGGTCATACGAAGCTTGAAAGCACCGTCAGATACCTGGGAATCGAGGTCGATGATGCCCTGGAAATGGCGGAACAGACTGAGGTCTGAGCATCCACTGCGACGGTCAAAGCTAGACCGTCGCTATCCGGCCAGTTTCTGCCTGTCAGCTTACGCCCAGACGCTTTTCCCGACCGGCAGTTTTTTCTGCGCCACCTCGACACCGGTCCCTGCCGGCGGTCACACGTCAAGCCATGCCGTAAGCCTTGATCGTTCGCGCACCAAGCCATCCTGGTTGAAGTGGTGAACACAGTAATGCGCCCATGAATCTTCGAACGCCATCTCCATGTCGCCCGTCACCGAGGTGGTCCCCAGCCCGATCTCTGCGTAGGTGAACTCGAAACTGCCACTCGGACGTGCCAACGCGATGTGGAACGGTTCACCATTGAATTCGTTGATGATCGGCCTGCCGCTGCTCTTCATGACGCCCGGTATGTCGACCCTTGCGGTTCTGAGTTCCAGGTTCGCTTCGAGATCGATCGGCAGGAACAATGTCTCGCAAAATGCCGAGCATGTGGAGGCAAATACGGAGAACAAATTGCTCAATGGCTGGCATGCCCCACCCGAGATGATTGTCTCAAGTGCTACTCGTTGAGCTTCATCCGCACGTTCGTCGATAACGATCAGGCGTTTTCCGTTTCCGTCCTTGATCTCGCCGGGCCACTTGTACAGCGCCGCCCAATTCAGCTCCGCGAGCGGCGTATCGTTGAAATGGCCCTCAACGATTTTGCCGACGAAGGTCGACTGGCAATAGCCGTGGGTACTCGGCACGTTGAACTGGCAACCGCAATTCACGGCGCAATTGCAGTTGTCATAGGTTTCGCTCTTGAAAAGCCATTCATCGCTCATGTCGTCGATTCTCCTGACTGGATGAACGCCATGCTGCTCAGCGCCCGTTCGCCGGCGCGATGTTCTGGTTGACGTGGAAGAGGTTGTCCGGGTCATAGGTCGCCTTCACGGCTGCGAGCCGCGCGTAGTTGGCGCCATAGTTCGCCGGCGCACGGTGATCGTCGTCGGCGGACATGAAGTTGACATAGCCCCCATCGCCGCCCGAGTGGGGATGAATCGCGGCGTAGTAGTCCTTCACCCACTTGATGTTGGCCGCGTTGTCGGCAGGGTCCGGCCAGATTCCCACGATCACCGGGGCAAAGCTCTTGTCCCGGTGACCGAAGGCGGTCTCGTTGGCGCCGACCCGTTGCGCCGCGCCGTTGATCGGATGGAGATGCATGCTCGAGCTGATGTTCGGTGTCTTCTTGCCGTGCTCGACGTGAGCCGCGATCGCCTGGTCGGTGAGCGCGGTGATGAAGTCTGCTTTCCAGTAATGCTGCATGCCCCTCGGAACGAGACCGTCGAAGGCGCTTTGCAGCGCCGGGAACGGCATGATGCCGACCTGCTGCGCCTTCACTTCGGCAACCTCGCGGAGTGGCTTGAGTACTCGCCCGGCCTCCCCGTGTGGACCGTTCCAGCACGTGACCAGGACACAGAACAGATCCCCGACCCGGTCCTCGGGGATGAACGGCAGCGGCGGAGCGATCT
>JBOICE010000268.1:0-3670 GCA_050739815.1 Pseudomonas sp.
ATCTACGCCGGCCTGCTGCAAGTACCGAGCGCCGGTCACGACCTGTCCAGCCTGCGCTATGCCTTGTGTGGCGCCGCACCGATGCCGGTGGAACTGATTCGACAGTTCGAGGGCAAAACCGGACTCACACTCATCGAAGGTTACGGCCTTACCGAAGGCACCTGCGGCAGCTGTGGCAACCCCCCGGCGGGCGAACGACGGCCAGGCTCGATTGGCCTGCGTATGCCGTATTGCGAGGTGAAGATCGCCGTACTCGACGAGCACGGCCAGTACCTGCGGGATGCCGCGACGAACGAGATCGGTAACCTCTGCCTGCGTGGCATCACGGTGTTCAACGGCTACCTGCAAGCCGACAAGAACAGAGGTATCTGGATCGACGGCGATTGGTTCAATACCGGCGACCTTGGCCGTATCGATGCCGATGGCTACATCTGGCTGACCGGGCGCAGCAAGGATCTGATCATCCGTGGCGGGCACAACATCGACCCGCAGATGATCGAAGAAGCCCTGCACAAACACCCGGCCGTGGCCATGGCCGCCGCAGTGGGCAAACCCGACCTGAAGGCCGGCGAGTTGCCGGTGGTCTACGTCCAACTCAAGCCTGGTGTAGCGGTAGATGAAGCCGAACTCCGCGCACATGCCGCCGCGCATATCCCCGAACGTGCAGCAGTGCCGAAAGAGGTCTGGATCATCGATGCCATCCCGGTCACGGCGGTGGGCAAAACGTTCAAGCCGACCTTGCGTTTCGATGCCATCCGCCGAGTGTTCGAGGAGCAACTGCAGCACCTTGATCCGAGCATCCGGGTCGAAGTCATTGCCGATGATCGGCATGGGCAACTGGCCCGAATCCATGTGGCGCAGTTGGATGCAGCGCGGCGCGCGGAGATCGAAAGCTGCCTGTCGGGCTTTGCGGTGAAGTGCGAGCTCGTCGAAGCGACCTGAGCCAGACAAGCGTCATCCGTAGACCACCAGGCAAAGGCCACAGCCTTTGTCTGGTGGTAAGCCCGCCGAGAGATTCAAGCCGACAGCGAGGCAACCAGCGACTAAGGCTCAAGGACCGCTTAAGCGCCTGAGCGACCACCGGTCGGCCCAACTTTGCCCGAGGATTGTCAGTCTTTCATGGCTCGAATAGTGTCGGGCCAGGTGTTCGCCCAAACGACAGGCAGCGTACGCGATGCCCTCTGCCTCTTGCACTCAGCCTGACCAACCACCTTTGCGATGAAAAACGCGCATTGGCAGGTAGACCTGCAGCAAATTCGGCACTTGCGACTGTTCCAGAATGTCGCCGCCAGTAGCCTCCTATTGCTACTCAAAGAATTTCACGCCTGCGAATTAGAGGCCGATGAAATCCTGCTTTCGCCGTTCAAGCGCAATCAGCATCTCTATCTTCTGCTCGAAGGCCAGCTCAAGGTTTACCTCGGCTCGCTGGACAACCAGGCAGTCAGTACGCTGAAAGCCGGTGAATGCGTCGGCGAAATCAGCTTTATCGATAACGGCCATCCCTCCGCCTACGTAGTCGCCACCGAACCGAGCCGGATGCTTCGCCTGCACCGGGAATCCTTGCTCAAGCTGCTCATGCAATCGCCTCAACTCATGCAGAACCTGCTGGAACTGCTCTGCGAACGCGTGCGTCAAGGCAACCGGGCCATCCTCGACAGTGAGCAGAACGCCAATATCGACACTCTCACGGGCGCCTTCAACCGTCGCTGGCTGGAGCCTGTATTCGAGCGTGAACATACGCGCTGCGCCTTTAACGGCCAGCCGATGTGCCTGTTGATGCTGGATGTCGACCACTTCAAAGCCTACAACGACCAGCATGGTCATCTGGCCGGTGACTATGCCTTGTGCCTGGTCGCGCACACCCTGCGCGACCTGTTGCGGCCCAAAGACAGCCTGGCCCGATATGGTGGTGAGGAGTTCGTCATCCTGCTGCCGGAACTGGACACAGAAGAAGGCCGCAGCATCGGTGAACGGCTGCGTCATGGCCTGGAGCAGATCAGTTCCTTCTACTCCCCGATCGGCGTATTGCCCGGTGTCACCCTGTCTATCGGCCTGACGCAAATGCGTGCCAAAGATACCCTGCAGAGCATGATCGCCCGCGCCGACAGCGCGCTTTACCAAGCCAAGCAACAAGGTCGCAACTGCCTCTGTGGCTGAAAACATGCCGGCAATGGCTGGCTCTGCCTAGCCGATGCTGCCTCACGTTTTTAACGTACTCCTATGTTCCGTAGCTTTGCTAAAGTGCCCGGGATAACAACAAGCTCGGATGCTACCTATGCGCAAACTCTCGATTGCCCTGATCGCCCTGCTCGTCATCGGTCTCACCCTCTTTTTCAGTTTGCCAACCCTGCTCGATCGCCGGCTCAACAGCGTTGCTACGCCTGCGCCCTACCCGGCCAGTGCCGATGCAATACAGCTGCACGACACTTTGTTTATCGCCGACCTGCACAACGACGAGCTGCTCTGGGAGCGCGACCTGCTCAAACGCGTGGATTACAGCCACTCAGATTTGCCGCGGCTGCTCGAAGGCCGGGTTGGCTTGCAAGTGTTCTCCACCGTAACCAAGACCCCACGCGGGCTGAACTACGAGAAAAATGGCAGCGACAGCGACAACATCACCCTCTTAGCCATGGCCCAGCGCTGGCCGCGCGCAACCTGGACCAGCCTGCTGGAGCGCGCGCTTTACCAGAGTCAGAAACTGCATCGGGCCGCTGCCAATAGCGCTGGCCGCCTGCTGGTCGTGCGCAATCGCGCTGAACTGGCCAGCTTTATCCAAGCCTGGAAAAACGACCCGCAGCGCCTCGCCGCCATTCTCGCCACCGAAGGCCTGCACCCGCTTGAGGGCCAGCTGGCGAACGTTGACCGCCTGTATGACGCCGGCTTTCGCATCGCCGGGCTGACTCACTTCTTCGACAATGAAGTCGGCGGCTCCGCCCACGGCCTGGGAAAAGGGGGATTGACGCCCTTTGGCCGCCGGGTGATCGCCCGCCTGGAAGAAAAAAACATGCTGGTTGACCTGGCTCACGCCTCGCGACCACTGATCGACGACGTGCTGGCCATCGCCACACGACCGCTGCTGGTCTCCCACACCGGCGTCGAAGGCACCTGCCCAGGCACCCGCAACCTGAGCGACGAGCACATCCAGCGCATCGCGGCCACCGGCGGAGTGATAGGTATCGGTTACTGGGACACTGCGGTGTGCGACACCTCGGTTGCCGCCATCGTCAAAGCGATTCGTTACACGGCCGATAAAATCGGCGTCGAGCATGTAGCCTTGGGCTCTGACTTCAACGGCACCATCCATGCGCCCTTCGATACAACGGGCCTGGCCCAACTGACAGAAGGTCTGCTGAAGGCGGGCTTCAGCCGCACGGATATTGCCGCGATCATGGGCGGCAATGTGCAACGCCTGCTCCTGCAGAGCCTGCCACAAGGCTGAACCGAGCCGTTCAACACCCCTCAGCGCCGGCGCCTGAGGGTTCTGGCGGGCAACCCGCCGCAACATTTCGCCACACCGGCTTCTTGCTTTACACTGGCGAGCGTTCATTCCTTAATCAATTGAAGAGATTCCCGTGCTCAAAGCACTTAAGAAAATGTTTGGCAAAGGCGAGGGCGAACTGCCCGCGTCTGGCCCCGTTACACCCTCTTCCGCTCCCACTCCCGCCGTCGA